>JAQZAY010000065.1 GCA_029239415.1 Pseudomonas sp.
TCCCACATGGGGCCTTGGGCCTGCCATGATTATTGTCTTGATGCCATAGGAGCCCTACATTGATGTGGCGTCACCTCAGCGCACTCGCGCTCTTCACCCTGCTGGCCGGCTGTGCCAGCCACGACACCGATCCCGACGGCTACGACAGGACCGGCACCGCCTCCTATTATGGCTCGCGCCACCAGGGCAAGCGCACCGCCAGCGGCGAGCGTTTCAACCAGCATGGCCTGACCGCCGCGCACCGCAGCCTGCCTTTCGGCAGCCGCGTGCGGGTCACCAATCTCGCCAACCAGCGCAGCGTCGTGGTCCGCGTCAACGACCGTGGCCCGCACTCGCGTGGCCGACTGATCGACCTTTCCCGCGGCGCCGCGCAAAAAATCGGCATGCTCCGTAGCGGAACAGCCCGCGTGCGGGTACAAGGCCTGAGCCATTGACCCGATAGGAGTCACTCCCATCTTCGACCTAGCCACCCTTCCCCTCTTCAGCCTCCTGCAGCTGGCCTTCGGCCTGCTGCTGCTGGTCGCCGGGGCAGAACTGCTGGTGCGCGCCGCGCTGCGCCTGGCCCTGCGCCTGCACGTACGGCCACTGATCATCGGCCTGAGCCTGGTGGCATTCGGCAGCACCGCGCCACAGCTGACGGTCAGCCTGCAGGCCGCCTACCAGGGCGCCCCGGACGTTGCCGTAGGCAGCGTGGTGGGCAGCAATATCTTCAACGTGCTGGCAAGCCTGGGCCTGGCGGCGCTGATCATCCCGCTGCGGGTATCGCGCCAGCTGGTACGCCTGGACCTGCCCTTGATGATCGCTGCCAGCGCGCTGGTCTACGTGCTGGCACTCAACGGCTACCTGGGCCGGTTCGAGGGGCTGTTGCTGGTGCTTGGCCTGGTGGGCTACCTGGTGGTGCTCTGGCACCAGTCGCGCCACTACGCCCGGACCTACCCTGCGCCCGACCGCAGCGCCCGCCCCGCCGGCCGCTTCTGGCTCGGCGCGGCGCTGCAGATCCTGCTGGGGCTTGGTCTGCTCAGCCTGGCCGGCCACCTGCTGCTCGAAGCGGCGGTCGAGGTGGCGACCGACCTGGGGCTGTCCGAGCGGGTCATCGGGCTGACCGTGGTCGCGGTCTGCACCTCGTTGCCGGAACTGGCGGCGGCGCTGGTCGCGGCGCTGCGGGGTGAACGGGAAATCGCCGTCGGCACGGTGATCGGCAGCAACCTGTTCAACCTGCTGGCGGTCCTGGGGCTGACGGCGCTGGTGGCACCCGCGCCGCTGTCGATTTCGCCCAACGCCCTGGATTTCGACTTGCCGGTGATGCTGGGCGTCGCCGCCTTGAGCCTGCCGGTGTTCTATTCGGGTTATCGGGTGACCCGTGCCGAAGGCCTGGTGTTCCTGGGGCTGTACCTGGTCTATGGCCTGCACGTGGTGGCCTTCACCACGGGCATGCCGCTGGCCGGTCGCCTGGAAAGGCTGATGCTGCTCTACGCCCTGCCCGCGCTCGGGGCGGTGTTGCTGTACACCACCCTGCGCGCCTGGCGCCGCCAGCACTGAGCCAGGTCAGCGGCCAGCAGGGGCCGAGCGCTTGAACCTTCTCTTGAGCTGGAAGGCCACCCCCAGCACCGCGATCCACACCGGGATCAGCATCACCGAGATGCGGATCCCCGGTGTCAGGTACATCACCACGAGGATCAGCACGATGAAAGCCAGGCACAGGTAGTTGGTGAGCGGGTGCCCCCAGCTCGGGTAGAAGGGCTTTTCGCCCCCAGTCATCTTGGCCCGGCGGAACTTCAAATGGGTGATGCTGATGCTCGCCCAGTTGATCACCAGGGCCGACACTGCCAGCGCCATGAGCAGGCCGAACGCCTCGCCCGGCCTCAGGTAGTTGATGATGACGCACAGGCCGGTGGCCAGCGCCGATACGCCCAGGGCTGCCAGCGGCACGCCACGGCGGTTGACCTTGAGCAGCGCGCGCGGCGCATCGCCCTGGCTGGCCAGGCCGAACAGCATGCGGCTGTTGGCGTAGACGCAGCTGTTGTAGACCGACAGCGCCGCCGTCAGCACCACCACGTTGAGGATCGTGGCCACCAGGTTGCTGTCCAGGTTGTGGAAGATCATCACGAACGGGCTGCCACCTTGCACCACCTTCTGCCAGGGGTAGAGCGCCAGGAGCACCGCCAGCGCGCCGATGTAGAAGATCAGGATGCGATAGACCACCTGGTTGGTGGCACGCGGGATGCTCTGGCGTGGGTTGTCGGCCTCGGCAGCGGTGATGCCGACCAGCTCCAGGCCGCCGAAGGAGAACATGATCACCGCCATCGCCATCACCAGCCCGGTGATCCCGTTGGGGAAGAACCCGCCGTACTGCCACAGGTTGGCGATGTCGGCATCCGGTCCCCCAGTGCCGCTGGCGAGCAGGTAGGCGCCAAAGCCGATCATGCTGACGATCGCCACCACCTTGACCAGGGCGAACCAGAACTCCATCTCGCCGTAGACCTTTACCTGGGTCAGGTTGATCAGGTTGATCACCACGAAGAAGATTGCCGCGGTCGCCCAGGTAGGGAAGCCTGGCCACCAGTACTGCACGTAGATGCCCACGGCGGTCAGCTCGGCCATGCCCACGAGCACGTAGACCACCCAGTAGTTCCAGCCCGAGACAAAGCCTGCGAACTCGCTCCAGTAACGATGGGCGAAATGGCTGAAGCTGCCGGCGACCGGCTCTTCGACCACCATCTCGCCC
Source organism: Pseudomonas sp. (assembly GCA_029239415.1). The sequence goes on from JAQZAY010000065.1 coordinate 2,726, forward strand.
AGCTGGCGCATGATGAAGAAGGCCATCAGGCCGGCAACGGCATAGCCCAGCAGCACCGAGGGGCCTGCCAGCTGGATGGTCTGGGCGATGCCCAGGAACAGCCCGGTGCCGATGGCGCCCCCAAGGGCGATCAGCTGGATATGGCGATTTTTCAGCCCGCGCTGCAATCGCTCGGGCGTGCTCTGGTCTTGCATGAAGTGTCCTTAAAGGCGGAAGCAGTGTTGTTGGCGTTGTGTGCGACAGGATCTAGATCCATCCACCCCACTGCAATAGGAAGATTCCGATGTTGGTGGTGACCGCCGCCGCCAGCGTTGTGATGACGATGATCGAAGCGGCCAGCTCGTGGTTGCCGTTGGCTGCGCGCGCCATGACGTAGCTGGCCGCCGCCGTCGGGCTGCCGATATAGAGGAACAGGATGCCCAGCTCGGCCCCGCGGAAACCGCAGAGCCACCCCCCGAGCGTACCGACGATCGGCATCCAGACCATTTTCACCAGGCTGGCGCTGATCGCCAGCTTGCCGCTGTCGCGCAGCGATGCCAGGGACAGCGTGCCGCCGATGCAGATCAGCGCGAGCGGCAGGGACATCTGCGCCAGGTAGTCAGCGGAGGTCAGCAGCCAGTTGGGCAGCGGCACCTGGCCGTACGCCATCGCCGCGGCGGCCAGCACGCTGATGATCAGCGGGTTGCTGAAGATGCTCTTGCAGATGCTCCAGGGATCGGACTTGAGGTCCGGGCTGTATACCGCCAGGACCACCGCCGACAGGGAGTTGTACAAGAGGATGACCAGCCCGGCCAGCACCGCGCCCAGGGATATGCCGTAGTCGCCGTAGAGGCTGGCCGCCAGGGCCAGGCCGATGACGCCGTTGTTGCCGCGAAACCCGCCCTGGGTGTAGATGCCGCGATCGGCGCGCGGGCAGCGCCAGATCGCGAAGCCCCAGGCCATGGCAAAGCCGAACAGGGTCGAGGCGACGAAGTAGGCGATCAGGTCGCCCTGCACTGCAGTGGACAGGTCGGCGTGATAGATGCCCAGGAACAGCAGCGCCGGCATGCACACGTTGAACACCAGGTTCGAGGCGACATGGATGAAGCCGTCGTCGATCAACCGAATGCGCTTGAGCAGCACGCCCATGAACAGCATGGCGAAGACCGGAGCCGTGATGTTCAGTGTCTGGATGAGAAGGGCGAGCATTGACAGCGATCCGTGGTGGCCGGTAGGTCGCTAATGATACGTGAGTGCCGCGCGGTTTTGGGGCCGCAAAGCGGCCCCAGGAAAATCAGCGCCGTACCGGGCGCTTCTGCAACTTGCGCTGCAGGGTGCGCCGGTGCATGCCCAGCGCTCGCGCGGTCGCGGAGATGTTGCCTTCGTGCTCGGACAACACCCGCTGGATATGCTCCCACTGCAGGCGGTCCACCGACATCGGGTTTTCCGGCACCAGGGTGTCGAGGTCGGCATGCTCGGCGAACAGCGCCGCCAGTACGTCGTCGGCGTCGGCCGGCTTGCACAGGTAGTTGCACGCGCCGCGCTTGATCGCCTCGACCGCGGTGGCGATGCTCGAATAGCCGGTCAGGATTACCACGCGCATCTCCGGGTCCAGCTCCAGCAGCCTGGGCAGCAGCACCAGGCCCGAATCGCCTTCCATCTTGAGGTCGAGGGTGGCGTAGTCGGGCTTGTCCTTCTGCGCCAGCTCCAGGCCTTCCTCGGCCGAGGACGCAGTGCTCACGCGAAAGCCGCGCCGGCCCATGGCGCGGGCCATGACCCGGGTGAAGGTGGCGTCATCGTCCACCAGCAACAGATGCGGCAGCTCTTCGCTTTCGACCTGGTTTTCATCGCTCATCGTTGTTCTCCTCGCGTGCCCTGTGGCAGGCGCAATTCGGTCAGGGTGCCGCCCTGCTCGTGACTGTAGAGTTTTACCGAGCCGCCGGCACGGGTAACGCTGGCCTTGCTCAGGAACAGGCCCAGGCCGAAGCCTTTGCCCTTGGTAGTGAAGAAGGGCTTGCCGATCGACTCGGCAATGGCAGCCGGTACGCCGGGGCCATGATCGCGGATGCTGATGACGATGTCCTGGGCGTTCCAGTCCAGGGACACCTCGAGGTTGTCAGGGCAGGCATCGGCGGCGTTGTTCAGCAGGTTCAGCAGCGCCTGGGTCAGGTCTGGCGGTGGCGCCAGGCACGGCACCTGGCCACGGCCCTGGCATTGGAAACGGTAGCTGGTTTCAGGACGCATCAGGTGCCAGCGGTCGAGCGACTCGTGGAGCCAGGCGGTGACCTCCTGCTCGACCACCGCCATGCGCCGGTTCGCCTCGGCAGCGCGCACCAGCTGCTGCAGGGTCTGCTTGCACAGCTTGACCTGGTCTTGCAGCACGGCCAGGTCCTCCTGCAACTGCGGGTCCTTGTGGTCGCTGCGCATCTCGTTGAGCAGCACGCTCATGGTCGACAGCGGCGTGCCCAGCTCGTGGGCCGCGCCTGCCGCCTGGGTCGCCACGGCCAGCAATTGCTCGTCGCGCAGCCCCTCTTCGCGACGCTCGGCACGAAGCTGCTCCTGGCGACGCAGCTCCTCGGCCATGCGCGCGGCAAAGAAGGTGATCACCGCCGCGGCCAGGGCGATGCTCAGCCACATGCCGTACACCTGCATCGTCTCGCGCGCCATGGGCAGCGGGTCGAGCGGGTAGAACTGCACCAGCAACAGGCTGTAGGCCGCCAGGGCGAGGCCCGAGAGCACCAGCGAGTAGACCCACGGCAAGGTCACCGCGGCGATCGCCAGCGGCACCAGGTAATAGGAGACGAACGGGTTGGTCGAGCCGCCCGAGTAGTACAGCAAGGCGCTGTGGATCAGCAGGTCGCAGGCCAGCTGGAACGCGTACTCGAGCTCTGTGACCGGGAGCGACAGGCGCAGGCGCAGGGCCGTGAAGGCACACAGCAGCGACGACAGGGCCAGGGTCAGCACCAGCGCGAACCAGGGCAGCGGCAGCAGGTCGGTCCAGTAGGCGACGGCCACCGAGCCTGCCTGGGCAGCCAGGACCAGGATGCGGATGAAGGTCAGTCGCCAGAGGTTCTGGCGGCTGGCGGACAGCGGGTGTTCGGCGGCGAGCATGCGCTCTCCTGAGCATGAGTACTGCGGATGGATCGTCGAGAGTATACCCAAGCCGGCCCCCAGGCTGCAGCGCTGCGGCAAAGCGCCACACTTTTTTACACACCTGGCGGGGCGCCCTTGAACCTGACTGCACTCTTCGAGTCTTACGGGCGATACGTGGAATGGATGGCCTTTTCACGCCCCAGCCAAGGAGTCACACATGCACATCCCCCGTCGTACCGCCACCCTGCTGCTCTCTTGTGGCCTGCTGGCCAGCAGCGTGTCGGCGCTGGCGGCCGAAGAGGCCCGCCACTACAACCAGGTGTCGCTGCGTGCCGAAGTGAGCAAGGAAGTGGCGCGCGACCTGATGGTCGTGACGCTTTACAGCGAAGCACAGAACAACGACCCGGCCGCCCTCGCCAAGCAGATCACCGAAACCATGAACAAGGCCGTGCAGCAAGCCCGGCAGGTCAAGGACGTGAAGATCAGCCAAGGCAGCCGCAACAGCTACCCGATCTACGACAGCAAGGGCCAGAGGATCACTGGCTGGCGCGAACGCGCCGAGCTGCGCCTGGAAAGCGCCGATTTCCCGGGCTTGTCCAAGCTTACCGGCGATTTGCTGCAGGACCTGAAGATGGGCGGCATGGACTTCTCCATCGCCCCCGCCACGCGCAAGACCAGCGAGGATGACCTGCTCAAGGAGGCGGTCGATGCCTTCAAGGCACGCGCGCAACTGGCGACGCAGGCCATGGGTGGCAATGGTTACAAGGTCGTCAGCCTGAACCTCAACAGCACCGGGTATCCGCGCCCCTACATGCGGGCCGCGCCCATGATGATGAAGGCCGACAGCGCCGCCGAGGCCGCGCCGTCGCCAGACGTCGAGGCAGGCACCAGCGAGGTCAGCATGAGCGCCGATGGGATGATCGAGGTCCAGATGCCATAAACACCCTGGCGCGGTCCTGTGTAGGATCGCGCTCATTTTCGACCCGCAAACGTTAAACTTCGCCTAAAATTACATTCATGCGACATCCAGGTACGCCAGTACCACATTCTTGACGCCAGCTATCCTTCCGAGTGTTGCATTGGCAACAGCCCCTGCATAAGTTCGGAAGGTCGGCCCACGAGGCCGGCCTCTCTCAAAAATGACAACAATGAGGCCACCATGCTCAAACATGCAGTCATTCCGTTCCTGGTCGGTGCAGGCTTGCTTGCCAGCGCCCCCTGCGCGCTCGCCGCGTCCAACCTGGTGTTCTGCTCCGAAGGCAGTCCCGCAGGCTTCGACCCGGGGCAATACACCACCGGAACCGACTTCGACGCCTCGGCCGAGACCGTCTTCAATCGCTTGAGCCAGTTCGAGCGCGGTGGCACTGCCGTCATTCCAGGCCTGGCCACGAGCTGGGACGTCTCCGACGACGGCCTGACCTACACCTTCCACCTGCGTGAAGGGGTCAAGTTCCACAGCACCGACTTCTTCAAGCCGACCCGTCCGTTCAACGCCGACGATGTGCTGTTCACCTTCAACCGCATGCTCGACAAGGACATGCCGTTCCGCAAGGCCTACCCCACCGAGTTCCCCTACTTCACCGACATGGGCATGGACAAGAACATCGCCAGGCTCGAGAAGCTCGACGAGCATACGGTCAAGTTCACCCTCAACGGCGTCGACGCCGCGTTCATCCAGAACCTGGCCATGAGCTTCGCCTCGATCCAGTCCGCCGAGTACGCCGAGCAGTTGCTCAAGCAGGGCAAGCCAGAAGACATCAACCAGAAGCCCATCGGCACCGGGCCGTTCGTGTTCAGCAAGTACCAGAAGGATGCGCAGATCCGCTTCAAGGGCAACAAGGAATACTGGCAGCCGGACGATGTGAAGATCGACAACCTGATCTTCGCCATCACCACCGACGCCTCGGTACGCATGCAGAAGCTGAAGAAGAACGAATGCCAGGTCACCCTGTTCCCGCGGCCAGCCGACATCGAGCCGCTGAAAAAAGACCCCAAGCTGCAGATGCCCGAGCAGGCCGGCTTCAACCTGGGCTACATCGCCTACAACGTGATGGACAGGATCAAGGGCAGCAACGAGCCCAATCCCATGGCCCAGCTCAAGGTCCGCCAGGCGCTGGACATGGCGGTGAACAAGCAGCAGATCATCCAGGCGGTCTACCAGGGCGCAGGGCAGCTGGCGGTCAACGCCATGCCGCCGACGCAGTGGTCCTACGACACCACGATCAAGGATGCTGCCTACGATCCTGAGAAAGCCAAGGCCCTGCTCAAGGAGGCCGGCGTCAAGGAAGGCACCGAGATCACCCTGTGGGCCATGCCCGTGCAACGCCCCTACAACCCCAACGCCAAGCTGATGGCCGAGATGCTGCAATCGGACTGGGCGAAGATCGGCATCAAGGCCAAGATCGTCAGCTACGAATGGGGCGAGTACATCAAGCGCTCCAAGGGTGGCGAGAACGGCGCCATGCTGATCGGCTGGAGTGGCGATAACGGCGACCCCGACAACTGGCTTGGCACCCTGTTCGGCTGCGACGCGGTGGCGGGCAACAACTTCTCCAAGTGGTGCTACAAGCCTTTCGACGACCTGATCAAGCAAGCCAAGGCCACTCCGGACCAGGCCAAGCGCACCGAGCTGTACAAACAGGCGCAGCACATCCTCAAGGACCAGGTGCCGATGACCCCCATCGCCCATTCCACGGTCTACCAGCCGATGAGCAAGGCCGTGCACGACTTCAAGATCAGTCCTTTCGGGCTCAACTCGTTCTACGGGGTCAGCGTCGGCAAGTGAGCCATGCTTGACGCCTGCATGCCGGGAAGGAACCTCGGTCTGTAGTCCTCATTCGACCACCCTGTAGGCAGCGGAGAAACCTCCCGCCTGCCTACAGGAAACGTCCTACACAATCTAAGGCAAACGTACCTTTCGGCACTCGCCTGCCACTCGTATGGTTCAAGCCACGCACTGTCAGCGCGATTCGGCTGACAGTGTGCGAAAAGTCCACACGAAAGCGGAAAAGGAGACGTCCATGCGCCCTGTTGCCCACCTGACGTAGCTCAACCGAATAATCCCTGCTCCTCGATACCCGGGAATGCCATCCACTCCCACGACTTCGTGCGGCCCGGATTTGCCCGCAGATTCAGGCGCAAACGTTTGCAGCACGCTTCAACCGCACCTGGCCCTCCCCAAGGCCAGCAATAACTAGAAAACAGAAAGGGAGCTTCAGCATGAAACCATTCACCAGCACCGCACTGGCATTGGTCCTTGGCGCACTGTCAGCCAAGGTCCAGGCCGATCCCGCCAGCCAGGACTTCTACCCGCTGGCCCCAGCGTCGCGCAACGCCCAGGCCGAGGCCCAGGGCCTGATCGAGGGCCAGAGCCTGGGCGGTACCACCCGCAACTGGTACTCCCACGAGAAAGCAGCCCGCGATACCCGCTGGAGCCGCTACAAGGGCGACGGCAGCCGCCACGACACCCGGCGTCGCGACAACTGGCTGCAGGGCACCATCCTCAACTACAGCACGGGCTTTAGCCAGGGCACGGTGGGCTTTGCCGCCGAGGTCGCCGCCTACAACGCCATTGCCCTGCAGCGCAGCCGCTCGAGCGTGGCCGGCCCCAACAATCGCACCCTCACCCACGGCGATGGCGATGTCGTCAGCCAGTGGAGCAAGCTGGGCCTGGCCAACCTGCAGGCACGCATCGCCAACACCACCCTCACCGTCGGCCGCCAGGCCATGGATACGCCGATGATCGCGAGCATCGGCAACCGCGCCCTGCCCTCGAGCTTTCAGGGCGTCAGCCTGCACAGCGCCGAGTTCGACAACCTGTCGTTCGACCTGGCCAGCTTCGACCGGGTCTCGCCACGCACCGAGCAAAGCCTGAGCAGGTTTCGCTCCGAGTATGGTGCCGCGGGCGAGGAAACCGACCGCGCCAGCACGCTCGGAATCAACTACCAGCCGTTCAGGAGCCTCACCACCAGCCTCTACGCCACCAAGGCCGAGGACTTCTGGGACCAGTACTATTTCGGTGCGACCCATGAGCTGGGCGAGCGTGCGGCGCTGGGCCTGACCACCACGCTGAACTACTACAAGACCCGGGACGAAGGTCGCGCAAAGCTGGGCGCGATCGACAACAACACCTACAGCCTGTCGCTGGGCCTGCAGCACCGGGCACACTCGCTGACCGTCGCGTACCAGGAAGTCGACGGCAACGAATACTTCGACTACCTGCACGAGACCAATGGGATCTTCCTGGCCAACTCGCTGTTCTCGGACTACAACGGCCCCAACGAGAAGTCGCTGCAGATCGCCTATGTGCTGGACCTGGCGCCCTATGGGGTTCCCGGCCTCAAGTTCAACCTGTACAACGCCCGTGGCTGGGGCATCGATGGCACTCACTACCGCGGCACCGGCTATGACCTGGGTGCCATGGACGGCGAGACGCACTACGAATGGAGCGCCGGCACCACCTACGTGGTGCAGGACGGAGCGCTGAAGAACAGCAGCATCCGCGCCACCTACACCGCCCACCGGGCAAGCAAGGGCCAGGCCGACGGCAACCTCGACGAGCTGCGGATCGTCACCACCATCCCCTTCAGCATCCTTTGACTGACCGGCGCCACGATCGCCCTCGCCGAGCGTGGCAACTACGCTGAATTATCCGAGCAAGGAAATCTACATGAACATGCTATCGCTACGGGTTGCCCTGGCAGCCTTGCTGTTGCTCCAGGCCACGAGCCTGGCCGCCAAGCCGCTGGTAGTCTGTACCGAGGCCAGCCCCGAGGGCTTCGACATCGTCCAGTACACCACCGCGGTGACGGGCGATGCGGCCGCGCAGACCGTGTTCGACCGCCTGGTCGACTTCAAGCCCGGCACCACCGAGATCCAGCCATCCCTGGCCGAGCGCTGGGAGATCAGCCCGGATGGGCTGAGGTACGTCTTTCACCTGCGCCGCGGCGTGAAGTTCCACCAGACCGACTACTTCACCCCGACTCGCGAGATGAACGCCGACGATGTGCTCTGGAGCTTCCAGCGCCAGCTCGACCGCGATCATCCCTGGCACGACAAGAGCAGCGTCGGCTTCCCGTACTTTGAAAGCATGAGTTTCAGCGCCTTGCTCAAGTCGGTCGAAAAACTGGACGACCACACCGTGGTCTTTACCTTGAATCACCGCGAAGCACCGTTCCTGCGCGACCTGGCCATGGGCTTCACCTCGATCTATTCGGCCGAGTACGCCGACCAACTGCTCAAGGCAGGCAACACCCACGACCTCAACAGCAAGCCGATCGGTACCGGGCCGTTCATCCTCCAGCGCTACAGCAAGGACGCCCAGGTCCGCTTCAAGCCCAATCCCGAGTATTTCCGCGGCAAGCCACCGGCCGATGCGCTGATCTTCGCCATCGCCACCGACAGCAACGTGCGGCTGCAGAAACTGCGCGCCAACGAGTGCCAGATAGCCTTGTACCCCAAGCCCGACGACGTGCCCTCGATCAAGGCCGACCCACAGCTCAAGGTCGCCGAGACAGAGGCGCTGCTGACCGGCTACATCGCCATGAACACCCAGCGTCCGTACCTCAGCGATGTGCGGGTGCGCAAGGCGATCAACATCGCCTTCGACCGCCAGAGCCACGTCGACCAGTTGTTCGGCAAGGGTAACGCGCTGGTGGGGATCAACCCCTATCCGCCGAGCATGATCGGCTTCAATACCGACAACGCCCCTCCACCCCGTGACCTGGACAAGGCCCGCGCCCTGCTCAAGGAGGCAGGCGTGCCCGAGGGGACCGTGCTGACCCTGTTCACCCGCCACGGCGGCGGTGGCACCAACCCCAACCCGCGCCTGAGCGCCGAAATGCTCCAGGCCGACCTGCGCCAGGTGGGCATCACGCTGCAGGTACGGGTCATGGAATGGGCCGAGATGCTGCGCCGGGCAAAGAACGGCGAGGCCGACATGGTCGCCACCGGCTGGGCCGGCGACAACGGCGACCCGGACAACTTCCTCAGCCCTCTGCTCAGTTGCGATGCGGTCAAGAGCGGGGAGAACTATGCACGCTGGTGCAACCCTAAGTTCCAGGCGCTCATTACCCAGGCGCGCCAGGAGATTGACGAAGCTCGACGCGCAGGGCTCTATGCCGAGGCGCTGGCGGTGTACGATGAAGACCAGCCGTGGATCAGCGTGGCCCATCCGAAGTTGTTCACGGCCATGCGCAGGAACGTGGAGGGTTTTCATATCAATCCTCTGACCAATAGCAACTTCGCCACTACCCAGGTGAAGTAGAAGAACAACGATCGCAGCCCTACCCGGGCATGCGGCATTGCCTTGACCGGCAGCTGATGAGGTATCCAGACGATGTTCAGTTTTATTGCCCGGCGCCTGGGGCTGTTGATCCCGACGTTTTTCGGGATCACCTTGCTGACCTTTGCGCTCATACGCCTGATCCCGGGGGATCCGGTGGAAGTGATGATGGGCGAACGCAGGGTCGACCCCGAGATGCATGCCCAGGCCATGGAACGCCTGGGCCTGAACAAGCCCTTGCCAGAGCAGTACCTGGACTATGTCGGCAAGCTCGTCCAGGGCGACCTGGGTGAATCGCTGCGCACCCGCGAAAGCGTGTGGAACGAGTTTCTCGTGCTGTTCCCGGCGACCCTGGAGCTGGCCCTCGCCGCGCTGCTGTTCGCCGGCGTGGTCGGCCTGCTGGCCGGGGTGATCGCCGCGCTCAAGCGAGGCTCGCTGTTCGACCACGGGGTGATGGGCATCTCGCTTGCGGGCTACTCGATGCCGATCTTCTGGTGGGGCCTGATCCTGATCATGTTCTTCTCGGTGAGCCTGGGCTGGACGCCGGTGTCAGGCAGGATCGACCTGCTCTACGACATCGAGCCGAAAACCGGCTTCATGCTGATCGATACCCTGCTCAGCGAGGAAGAAGGCGCGTTCAAGGACGCCGTGATGCACCTGATCCTGCCGTCGATCGTGCTCGGCACCATCCCGCTGGCGGTGATCGCGCGCATGACCCGCTCCTCGATGCTCGAGGTGCTGCGCGAGGACTACATCCGCACCGCGCGCGCCAAGGGCCTGTCGCCGGCCCGCGTGGTGTTCGTGCACGGCCTGCGCAATGCGCTCATCCCGGTGCTGACGGTATTCGGCCTGCAGGTCGGCACCCTGCTGGCGGGGGCGGTGCTCACCGAGACCATCTTCTCCTGGCCGGGCATTGGCAAATGGCTGATCGAGGCCATTGGCGCCCGCGACTATCCCGTGGTGCAGAATGGCATCCTGCTGATCGCCTGCCTGGTGATCCTGGTCAACTTCGTCGTGGACATCCTCTACGGCCTGGCCAATCCACGCATCCGTCACCAGCGCTGAGGCTCCGTCATGACCACTCCCTTTGCAAAAACCGTGATCCCGGCCGAGCCCGTCGACCAGAGCCTGCTGTACCCCTCGCCCTACAAGGAGTTCTGGCACGCCTTCTCGCGCAACAAGGGCGCGGTGGCCGGCCTTGGCTTCATCTGCCTGATCGTCTTCTGCGCGTTGTTCGCACCCTGGGTCGCGCCCCATGACCCGAGCGAGCAATACCGTGAGTTCCTGCTGACCCCGCCGGTCTGGCTCGAAGGCGGCACCTGGCGTTTCATCCTCGGCACCGACGAGCTGGGCCGCGACCTGCTCTCGCGGCTGATCCAGGGCGCACGCCTGTCGCTGCTGATCGGCTTGTCGTCGGTGGTGATCTCGCTGATCCCCGGGGTGATGCTGGGCCTTCTGGCCGGTTTCTTCCCGCGTCTGCTCGGCCCGGCGATCATGCGCCTGATGGACGTGATGCTGGCCCTGCCCTCGCTGCTGCTGGCCGTGGCCATCGTCGCCATCCTCGGCCCTGGCCTGATCAACACCGTCATCGCCATCGCCATCGTCTCGCTGCCCTCCTATGTGCGCCTCACGCGCGCCGCGGTCATGGGCGAGCTCAACCGCGACTACGTCACTGCCGCCCGCCTGGCCGGGGCCGGCCTGCCGCGCCTGATGTTCATCACCGTGCTGCCCAACTGCATGGCGCCCCTGATCGTGCAGGCCACCTTGAGTTTCTCGTCGGCGATCCTCGATGCCGCCGCCCTGGGCTTCCTGGGCCTGGGCGTGCAGCCGCCGACTCCCGAATGGGGCACCATGCTGGCCTCGGCCCGCGACTACATCGAACGGGCCTGGTGGGTGGTGAGCCTGCCGGGCCTCACCATCTTGCTCAGCGTGCTGGCAATCAACCTGATGGGCGACGGGCTGCGCGACGCGCTCGACCCCAAGCTCAAGAACGCCGCCTGAGGAGACTGCCATGCCACTGTTGCAGATCAACAACCTGAACGTGCGCTTTGGCGACGCCAATGCCGTACCCGTGGTCGATGGCCTGGACCTGGCGGTGGACGCCGGCGAGGTGCTGGCCATCGTCGGCGAATCCGGCTCGGGCAAGTCCGTCACCATGATGGCGCTGATGGGCCTGATCGATGCGCCCGGGCGCATCACTGCCGACTCGCTCACCTTCGACGGCACCGACATGCTCAAGCTCAGCGCCCGGCAGCGGCGCAAGGTGGTCGGCAAGGACATCGCGATGGTCTTCCAGGACCCGATGACCGCGCTCAACCCCAGCTATACCGTGGGCTTCCAGATCGAGGAAGTGCTGCGCCAGCACCTGGGCCTCAAGGGCAAGGCGGCGCGCCAGCGTGCCCTGGAGCTGCTCAGGAAGGTCGAGATCCCTGCCCCTGAAAGCCGCCTCGACGCCTACCCGCACCAGCTGTCCGGTGGCATGAGCCAGCGGGTGGCAATCGCCATGGCCATTGCCGGCGAACCCAAGCTGCTGATCGCCGACGAACCGACCACGGCGCTCGACGTGACCATCCAGGCACAGATCATGGAACTGCTGGTCAACCTGCAGAAAG
>JAQZAY010000447.1 GCA_029239415.1 Pseudomonas sp.
GTTGCACAGCGGATGTGGGTATCTGTGGATAGCAAGGTCAAACGTACTCAACCGCCTGATCAAAAAATGAGCAGACTCGGTTCGCCCCCGCCTGCAGGCCTCGCCGTGCGGTTATGCGCAGATTATCCACAGGCGGTTGCACAGCAAGTGTGTGTAACTTATCGACGCCCGTCGAGCCATTGTGCATAACTTCAAACGCTGAGAAAAAACACCATCAGCAATGGACCGGCCACGGTCAGCAGGAAGCCGCTGACCAGCGCCACTGGCACTAGCTCGGGCGGGCAGGTCTGTTTGACGATGGGCAGGGTCGAATCGAGTGACGTGGCGCCACCTGCGGCAATGCACTGCAACGGCCGCCGCGCGCCGAGGCTGTAGAGCAAGCCGATGGCGAGGATCTCGCGAAACAGGTCGGTCAGCAGGGCCATGGCGCCGAAGGCCTCGCCGGCATGGTGGCCCACCAGGACACCGGACAACGTGAACCAGCCGAAGCCACTGGCCAACGCCAGCGAGATGGCCAGCGGCTGCCCGGTCCACCAGGCCGCCAGCAAGCCGCCGAGCAACGAACCGATCACCACCACGGCGGGAACCTTCAAGGTGCGCAGCGAATACCACGATGGATCGGGCCTGACCCCATAGAGATCCAGCCCCACCAATACGATCAATACATACAGGAAATAGCTGGTCGACGGCCAGCCGAAGCCCGAGCCGTCGGCAGCGCCCCACAGGTGGTACACGCCAACGCCCAGCGCCAGAGTCAGCAGGGCTATCACGCATTCCTTGAGGGGCTGGAGAATGCCAGCCAATCCACGCTTGCTCGATGCCCGGCGGGCGAGGTCGGCCTTGGCGCCCCAGGACAGGATCAGCCAAGGCACTGCCGTGGTCAGCGATGCGAATACCAATGCGCTGAGCGCCGAGTCGCGGGCCGAGTTCAGCGCGCCCAGCACGTTGCCGAATTCGTAGCCGATGGAGAACAGCAACAGCCAGATGAACGGGGTGATCAGCTTCACCAGGCGTTGGCGCAGGTTGGGGCTGATGAAGATCGCCAGAAGCCAGCCGCCCGCCAGGGCCAGCAGGATGGGCAGGAGTGAAGCCACTATCGAAAGCATTGTCGCAAGCCTTGTCGAAAATCCATGGAGTGTTGCGTGTGACGAAGGCCGGCATTATTCCAGAAGCGTACGGTGCTTGGCTGTGGATTTTCCGGGTAGCGGCACCGGGTCTTGCCCCGTTGCCGCGTGCTACTGGGAAAAAGCAGCCTTCGAATCAATCGGCCGTGTCGATCCGCCCGATCAAGGCGCCGGCTTCGAAATAGTCGCCGGCTTGCTTGGCAATCCGTACCTGACCGTCGCAAGGGGCCAGCACCGAGGTTTCCATTTTCATCGCTTCGACCACCGCAACCACTTGCCCGGCGGTCACGGTCGCACCGTCTTCCACCACCCAGGTGTGCAGGTTGCCCGCAACGGGGGTGAGCAACGCCTGCGCATCGACGGCTGTGGCGCCAGGGCTGTCCTGCTGTGCAAGCGGGGCTGTATCCAGACTCATCCCACGCAGCAGCGCCGCTGGCAGGCCCAGTTCGTGGCGCTTGCCATCGATCTCGACGAATGTGCGCAAGATCTCCGGCTCCGCCGATGGCTGGGCGCGCGGCGCGAGGGTGATGCTCTGGGCGAAGTCGGTTTCGATCCAGCGTGTGTGGACGGCGAAGTGATCGCTGCCGGTGAAATCCGCGTGATCCATCACGGCGCGGTGGAACGGCAGGACCGAGGCGATCCCCTCGATATTGAATTCGGCCAGGGCGCGGCGGGCGCGGGCAATGGCCTGTTCGCGAGTGGCACCGGTGACAATGAGCTTGGCCATCATCGAATCGAACTGGCTCGGCACGCGTGAGCCGCTGGTCACGCCGCTGTCCAGGCGCACGCCGGGCCCGAACGGCGGCAGGAACTCGCCGATCAAGCCGGGCGTGGGCAGGAAGCCCTTGCTCGGATCTTCGGCATTGATGCGAAATTCGAAGCTGTGGCCACGCGGTACCGGGGTTTCACTGAACGACAGCGGCAAGCCATCGGCGATGCGCAGTTGCTCGATCACCAGATCCACGCCTGTGGTTTCTTCGGTCACCGGGTGTTCGACCTGCAAACGGGTGTTCACCTCCAGGAACGACAGGGTGCCGTCCTGGCTGAGCAGGAACTCGACCGTACCGGCCCCGACGTAACCGGCCTTGGCGCAGATGTCGCGGGCCGATTGATGAATGCGCTCGCGCTGCTGCGCGCTGATGAAGGGCGCCGGCGCTTCCTCCACCAGCTTCTGGTTGCGCCTTTGCAACGAGCAGTCACGCGTGCCGACGACAACGACCTGGCCGTGTTTGTCGGCCAGTACCTGCGCCTCGATGTGCCGTGGGCGGTCGAGAAACTGTTCGACGTAGCATTCGCCACGGCCGAAGGCCGCTTCTGCCTCACGCACGGCAGAGGCAAACAACTCGGCAACTTCGTCCAGGCGCCAGGCGACCTTCATGCCACGTCCGCCGCCGCCAAAGGCGGCCTTGATGGCAATCGGCAAGCCGTGCTGCTCGGCGAAGGCCAGCACCTCGTCGGCGCTTTCCACCGGGCCGGGCGTACCGGCCACCAAGGGGGCGCCGACGGCCTGGGCGATCTTGCGCGCCTCGACCTTGTCGCCGAGCACATCGATGGTTTCCGGGTTGGGGCCGACCCAGATCAACCCTGCCTCGATGACCGCACGGGCGAAATCGGCGCGTTCCGACAGAAAGCCATAGCCTGGGTGCACGGCGTCCGCGCCACTGCGCTTGGCCACCGCGAGCAACTTGTCGATATCCAGGTAGGTTTCCGCCGGGCGCTGGCCGTCGAGGGCGTAGGCTTCGTCGGCGTGGCGCACATGCAAGGCATCGATGTCGGCGTCGGCGTATACCGCCACGCACTGCACGCCATGGTCGCGGCAGGCCCGGGCGATACGCACGGCAATCTCACCGCGGTTGGCAATCAGAAGTTTTTTCATGGCAGTGTTTCCACATCGGCAGGTGAAAAAGGGGCTGGCGCAGTGGCTTGGAGTTCTTCGAAAGCGGCCACGGGATTGAAGCGAATCCG
>JAQZAY010000066.1 GCA_029239415.1 Pseudomonas sp.
CTCGATGCAGCCAGGCTCCTGGCGGCTCGGTTCGACGTAGGCACTGAACAGCGCTTCGAACGCCTCGGCCTTGTCGGGGTGGGTCTTGGCTTTGAGAATGAAAGCGTAGGGCGTGCTCATGTGGAGGACCTCGGGTGATGAAGGATGAAGCGATTCTAAAGCAACAATATCCTGAGCATTCATGATTGCAGATCAAATGTATTTTGAGTCGCCAAGGCTTTTTCCCGCGTCGCCAAGTACCTAATCTGCGGGCCATACAACTCCACACGACCGGGCCTTCCAGCCTGGGACCGCATACCCGATGAGGCCTGCATGAAAAAGATCCTCCTGCTCAATGGCGGCAAGCGTTTCGCCCACTCCGATGGTCGCCTGAACCAGACGTTGCACGACACTGCCCTGGCCTGTCTCGACCGCGCCGGTTTCGACGTGCGCCAGACATTCATCGACGGCGGCTACGACGTCCAGGAAGAAGTCCAGAAGTACCTCTGGGCCGATGTGGTGATCTACCAGATGCCAGGCTGGTGGATGGGCGCGCCGTGGACCGTGAAGCAGTACCTGGACGAGGTCTTCACCGCCGGTCATGGCAGTCTCTACGCCAATGACGGCCGCACCCGTTCCGATGCCTCGCAGAAATACGGCAGCGGTGGCCTGGTGCAGGGCAAGCAGTACATGCTCTCGCTGACCTGGAACGCGCCACAACAGGCTTTCGACGACCCAAGCGATTTCTTCGAAGGCAAGGGTGTGGATGCGGTGTACTTTCCCTTCCACAAGGCCAACCAGTTCCTGGGCATGACCGGGCTGCCGACCTTCCTGGCCGTCGACGTGATGAAGCGGCCGGACGTCGAGGCTACCGTGGCGGCCTACGAAGCGCACCTGGCCGAGGTCTTCGGCAAGGCCGAGTGACACGCGCTTGCGCTCGGGACAGGGAGCGGCTATCAATCACGGCAATCTCAATGAGCAGGGCCGTCGCTTGAAAACCCGTTCCGATGAACTGCAGGTGTTTGTCTCGGTGATCGACCGTGGGTCGATTTCCGCCGCCGCCGAACAGGTGGGGCAGACGCCCTCGGCCGTGAGCCGTACCCTGTCACGGCTGGAAAACAAGCTGGGTACCACGCTGATCAACCGCACCACCCGGCGCATGCACCTGACCGAGGAGGGGCGGTTTTTCCTCGAGCGGGCCAAGGCCATCCTCGCCCAGATGGACGATCTCGAGGAACGCCTGGCGCTGCACCACCAGACGCCCTCCGGACGCCTTCGGATCAACGCCGCCGCGCCGTTCATGCTGCACGCCATCGTGCCGTGGATCGGCGAGTTCCGCCGCCAGTACCCGGAGATCGAGCTCGAACTCAACACCGACGACCTGATCATCGACCTGCTCGAACAGAGCACCGACGTGGCCATCCGCATCGGCGAGCTGGCCGATTCGAGCCTGCATGCCCGCGCGCTCGGCTGCAGCCCGCTGCAGGTACTGGCCAGCCCGGCCTACCTCGAGCGTCACGGCATCCCGCAGCACGTCGAAGACCTCGAGCACCATTGCCTGCTCGGCTTCAGCGCGCCCGAGAGCCTCAACCAGTGGCCGCTGCGCCATGCCCAGGGCGACCACTGGGGCATCCGCGCGCACCTGCTGGCCTCCAGCGGCGAAACCTTGCGCCAGCTGGCCCTGGCCGGCGAAGGCATCGTCTGCCTGTCGCACTTCATGACCCATGAGGACATCCGCGCAGGTCGCCTGCAGGTCGTGCTGGCAAGCGCCAACAACGGATATCGCCAGCCCGTTCACGCGGTGTACTACCGTAATACCCAGCTGGCGCTGCGCATCCAGTGCTTTCTCGATTTCATCCAGGACAAGTTGTCGGCCTACGCCTGCTGAGTTGCTCGCACGCGACAGCGCCTGCCCACGGGCGGCGCACAGCCTGCGAGATGTTTGCCAAGTCGCAAGGCCTGGGCCTTAATGACCGATCAACAAAAACAACGCCAAGGATCTCCACATGCGAATCGTCATGTTCCAACCCATTGTCCTCGGGGCCGCGATCCTGAGCAGCTCGGCTGCCTTCGCGGTAACGCTGGAGGGCGGCGCGGTGGCCGCACCCGATCAATATGCTGCACGGGTGGCCGCCGATATCCTGAAGAAAGGCGGCAACGCGGTGGATGCCGCCGTGGCCACGGCCTTCACCCTGGCGGTGACCTATCCCGAGGCCGGCAACATCGGCGGCGGCGGCTTCATGACCCTGTACATGGACGGCAAGCCGTATTTCCTCGACTACCGCGAAGTGGCGCCCAAGGCCGCCACGCGCAACATGTACCTGGACGACAAGGGCGAGATCATCGAGAACCTGAGCCTGGTAGGCGCGCGCGCGGCCGGCGTGCCCGGGACGGTGATGGGGCTGTGGGAGGCGCACCGGAAATTCGGCAAGCTCGAGTGGTCCGAGCTGCTGACCCCGGCCATCGGCTACGCGCAAAACGGCTTCGAGATCGCCGCCAAGCAGTACCAGTACCGCGATGACGCCCTGGGCCTGTTCAAGACCAGCACCAACTTCAGCGATTACTTCGGCAGCATGAAGGCCGGCGCAACCTTCAAGCAACCCGAGCTTGCGCAGACGCTGGAACGCATCGCCGACAAGGGCGTCAGCGAGTTCTACCAGGGCAAGACCGCCGACCTGCTGGTGGCGCAGATGCAGGCCGACAAGGGCCTGATCAGCAAGGACGACCTCAAGGACTACAAGGCGGTGTGGCGTGACCCCATCGCCATCGACTGGCGCGGCAACACCGTCTACACGGCACCCGCGCCGAGCTCGGGCGGGGTGGCATTGGCCCAGCTGTTGGGCATCAAGGAGCTGCGTGCCGCAGACTTCAAGGGTGTCGAGCTAAACTCCGCGCGCTACATCCACCTGCTGGCCGAGATCGAGAAACGCGTGTTCGCGGACCGCGCCGACTACCTGGGCGACCCGGCGTTCACCAAGGTGCCATCGGACAAGCTGGTGGCCAAGGACTACCTGGCCAAGCGCGCCTTGCAGGTCAACCCGACGGCGATTTCCGAGACCGAAAAGGTGCGTCCGGGCCTGGAGCCCCACCAGACCACGCACTTCTCGATCGTCGACAAGCAGGGCAATGCGGTGAGCAACACCTACACGCTCAACCTGGACTATGGCAGTGGGGTGGTGGTCAAGGGCGCGGGCTTCCTGCTCAACAACGAGATGGACGACTTCAGCGCCAAGCCGGGCGTGGCCAACGCATTCGGCGTGGTCGGAGGCAATGCCAATGCCATCGCGCCGGGCAAGCGCATGCTCTCGTCCATGAGCCCGACCCTCATCACCCGGGACGGCCAGGTCACCCTGGTGCTGGGCACCCCGGGCGGTTCGCGGATCTTCACCTCGATCTTCCAGGTCATCAACAACCTGTACGACTACGACCTGCCGCTGGAGAAGGCCGTGGCGGCGCAGCGCGTGCACCATCAGTTGCTGCCCAAGGACACGATCTACTTCGATGCCTTCGCGCCGTTGACCGGCAAGGTCGCCGAGGAACTGAAGAAGATGGGCTACACCCTGGAGGACCAAGGCTGGGAAATGGGTGATATCCAGGCGATCCGAGTCAAGGGCACGGCGCTGGAAACCGCGTCGGATCCGCGCGGGCGTGGCGTAGGCATGGTAGTCAGGTAACAAGGCCTGGGGGCCGCGAGGCGGCCCCCAGGATTGGCGGTCAGACGCGGAAGTGGCTGACCATGGTCTGCAACTGATTGCCCAGCCGCGCCAGCTCGACGCTGGAGGCGGCTGTCTCTTCGCTTGCCGCCGAGGTCTGCTCGGAGACATCGCGCACATTGAGAATGCTGCGGGTGATCTCCTCGGCCACGGCACTCTGCTGCTCGGCAGCAGCGGCGATCTGCTGGTTCATCGACTGGATGTTCGACACCGTGCGGGTGATGCTTTCCAGCGAGGCACCGGCCTTGCGGGTCAGCTCGACGCTGCTGTCGGTCAAGGTGCGGCTGCCGACCATCACATTGGCCACCTGTTGGGTGCCATTCTGCAGGCTGGCGACCAGCTCCTCGATTTCTTCGGTGGACTTCTGCGTGCGCTGGGCCAGGCCGCGCACCTCATCGGCCACCACCGCGAAGCCACGCCCGGCCTCGCCGGCGCGGGCCGCTTCGATAGCGGCATTGAGCGCCAGCAGGTTGGTCTGCTCGGCCACCGACTTGATCACGTCCATGACGCTGCCGATCTTCTGGCTTTCCTGTTGCAGCAGCTCCATGGCGTCGGTGGAGCGCTTGACTTCCTGCGCCAGGCGCTCGATCTGGCTGATCGCCTCGCCCACCACACGGTCGCCGGAGCGCGCCTGGTCATCGGCCTCGGTGGCCGCCTGAGAGGCCTGCTCGGCGTTGCGCGCGACTTCCTGCACGGTCGTGGCCATCTCGTGCATGGCGGTAGCGACCTGGTCGGTCTCGACCTTCTGGCTGTTGACCCCGGCGCTGGTCTGCTCGGTAACTGCCGACAGCTCCTCGGCGGCGCTGGCGATCTGGGTGACGCCATCGCGAATGCCGGAGATCAGGTCGCGCAGGGTAGTGCCCATGCGCGCAATGCCTTGCTGCAGCGCGCCCAGCTCGTCGCGACGAGTGACGCGTATATCGTGGGTAAGGTCGCCAGCGGCGATTTTTTCCACAACCTCGAGGGTTTCACGCAATGGGCGGGTGATCTGGCGGGTGATCAGTACGGCAGCCAGTACGCCAAACAGCATGGCCAGCAAGGTGGCAATGAGCTGCAGCATGCGCGCCTCGGCGCTTTCGCTGTCACGGCGCTCGAGCTGGAGCTTGTACAGCTGGTCGCTGATCTTGACGATGCTGGCGCCTTCGACAGTCATTTCCTGGCGTGCCTCGGCGATCACCGCAAGGGCGTCGCGGAACTGGCGCAGGGCATCGCGGAAGGTGACCAGTTCGGTTTCGAACTGCTGCACGCGCGCGGCCTGGTCGGGCAGCTGGCGCTTCAAGGCGTCGATGCCCACCATCGCGGTCTCCAGCTGGGTCACTGCGGTCTGCTCGGCGCTGCTGCTGGCGTCGGCAATGTAGCTGCGCACTTCCAGGCGTACCTGGTTCAGCTGCTGCTTCGCCGTGCTGACAAGCTGGTACTGCTGCAGGCGCAGCGCGTCGCTTTCAGGCTGCTCGAGCACGACCCCGCCCAGGACATCGAGTGCCTGTTCGGCACGGGTGGCGATCTGGACCATGTCCTCGCGCAGTGCCTGGCGGGTCTTGTACCCGGCACGCATCTTTTCCAGCGACACCTTGTACTGGCCGATGACATCACCGAGTTCGCGCAGCAGCTCGACGTTCTTGGGGCTGACGAAGCTGGCCAGCAGTTTCTGCTGCTGGGCGCTGAAGGCCTCGAGCTTGACCTTGACGGTCGCTGCCGCGGCATCGTCACCGTTGGTCAGCATGTACTGCAGGCGGGTGATGCGCAGGTTGGTCAGGTCATTGTTGAGCTGACTGATGTCGCCCATCCAGTTGCTGCGGTTGATCAGGCTGCCCAGGCTGGTCCAGCCCGTGAGGGCCAGCAGCCCGGTCAGCACGAGTACCAGGCCGAAGCCCAGGCCCAGTTTGAGGTTGACGCTGATGTTGGCAAACCAGCTGTTCATGCACGCTCTCCAGAAAATTGTCGCTCACTTGATCTTGATCTGGCGGACATTGTCTTTCTTGAGAGCCCGCTGATTTCGTGCATCTGTTATCGGCGGGGGGCGCGCAAGCTGAAACGGTTTTTTTCAAGTAATTGCCGGAGTCACAGACTCCGGGCACTGAAGGTGTCGCAGTCGGTCACCTCTCCGGTGGCAAAGCCGGTCTTGAACCATTTGGCCCGTTGCGCGGACGTACCGTGGGTGAAGGAGTCCGGGACCACGCGGCCCTGGCCTTGCTGCTGCAAGCGGTCATCGCCGATGGCATTGGCGGCGTTGAGGGCTTCTTCGACGTCACCCGGTTCCAGCCAGTTCAGGCGTTTCTGCGCCTGGAAGGCCCAGACCCCGGCCAGGCAGTCGGCCTGCAGTTCCTGGCGCACCAGCAGGCCATTGCTGCCCTCCATGCGCTGGCCACGCTGGCGAGCGGCCTGTACTTGCTGCGAAACGCCGAGCAGGGTCTGCACGTGATGGCCGATCTCGTGGGCGATCACATAGGCCTGGGCGAAGTCGCCAGCGGCGGAGAAGCGTTGTTCCATCTCGCGGAAAAAGGTCATGTCCAGGTAGACCTTCTGGTCGGCAGGGCAATAGAACGGGCCAACGGCCGAAGAGGCAAAGCCGCAGGCGGAATTGACCTGGCCACTGAACAGCACCAGGGTCGGGTCGCGGTACTGGCGGCCGCCCTGGGCGAACAGGGCCTTCCAGGTGTCTTCGGTGTCGCCCAGTACCGATGCCACGAACTCGGCCTGTTCGTCATTGGCCGGCGGCGCCTGGCCGCTGATGCCGGAGGTCGCGCCCTGCTGCTGCATCTGCCCGGTGAGCTGGCCAAGAATCTGCAGCGGATCCTGCCCGGTGATCCAGCCAATGCCCACGATCAGCAGGATGGCGCCGATGCCCAGGCCCTTGCCGCCCCCGAAGCGCATGCCGCCGCCACCCCCGCCACGGGCGTCGACGACATTGTCGCTACGCCTGCCTTTTCGCCATTGCATGCATGCTCTCCCGTATCAGGAAATATGGAAAAAGATTAGCCCAGCCAAGCCACCTGGGAGGCGGCGCGGCGGGCATAGCCTTGCTTATGCATGCGACAACGTGTTCGAGTGTTCGGCTCCCGGGGCATGTGCAGCGATCGCGGCTGCTACCCCAAGAGCGTGGCGGCCAGGCAGCGGGCTTGCCCGCGATCAGGTCAGCGCCTGACCAGCAGCACGCCGCTCTCCATGTGGTGGGTATAGGGGAACTGGTCGAACAGCGCGCAGCGTTCCACGCGGTGCGTGTCCTGCAACTGGGCGATGTTGGCCGCGAGGGTCTCCGGGTTGCAGGAGATGTAAAGGATGCGCTCGAAGCGGCGAGTCAGCTCGCAGGTGTCCGGGTCCATGCCGGCACGCGGCGGGTCGACGAACACGCTGCCGAAGTCGTAGCTTTTCAGGTCGATCCCTTCCAGGCGACGGAAAGGCCGTACCTGGTTGAGCGCCTCGGTCAACTCTTCGGCCGACAGGCGCACCAGGCGCACGTTGCCGACGCCATTGTCATCGAGATTGTGCAGCGCAGCGTTCACCGAGGTCTTGCTGATCTCGGTGGCCAGCACCTTGCGCACGCGGGTGGCGAGGGGAAGGGTAAAGTTGCCATTGCCACAGTACAGCTCCAGCAGGTCGTCGTCGCGCTCGCCCAGGGCCTCGTAGGCCCAGCCCAGCATCTTCGCGTTCACCGTGCCGTTGGGCTGGGTGAAGGCGCCTTCCGGCTGGCGATAACGGAAGGTCCGGCCGGCGACCTCGAGCGACTCGACGGCGTAGTCGCGACCGACCACCACGCGCTTGCCCTTCGAGCGGCCGATGATGCTCACGCCAAGGTCGGCGGACAGCCGCCGCGCCTCGGCCTCCCAGGCCTCGTCCAATGGACGGTGGTAGCACAGGGTGATCATCGCGTCGCCTGCCAGGGTGGTCAGGAACTCCACCTGGAACAGCTTGAAGCTCAGCGCCTGGCTGGCCTGCCAGGCCGCCTTCAGGCGTGGCATCAGGTCGTTGATCTGCGCGCTGGCGATAGGGAAGTCGTCGATCAGGATCGGCGTGTGCTTGTCCCCCGGGGCGAACATCGCGTAATGGCGCTGCTCGTTCTCGCGCCACAGGCGGAACTCGGCGCGCAGCCGGTAATGCTTGCGCGGCGAGTCGAACACGGCAGGCTCCGGCGCATCGAAAGGCGCCAGCAGCTGGCGCAGGCGCTCGACCTTGGCGGCCAGTTGTTCGGAGTAGCTCGAAGGGTCGAAGACAGCACTCATGCGTTGAACCAGCCCAGCTTGATGACAAAGAGAATGGACAGGATCACCAGCGCAGGATTCAGGTCGCCACGGCGACCGGAGAGCAGCTTGATGGCAGTCCAGGCGATGAAGCCGAAGGCGATGCCGTTGGCGATCGAGTAGGTCAGTGGCATGGCCAGGGCGGTCACCACCACGGGTGCGGCCTCGGTGACGTCATCCCAGTTTATTTCCGCCAGCCCCGAGGCCATCAGCACGGCGACGAACAGCAGCGCCGGGGCAGTGGCGAAGGCCGGCACGCTGCCGGCCAGCGGGGCGAAGAACAAGGCCAGCAGGAACAGCACCGCGACCACGATGGCGGTAAGGCCGGTGCGGCCACCGGCGCTCACGCCCGCCGCCGATTCGATGTAGCTGGTGGTGGTCGAGGTGCCGAGCAGCGAGCCGGCCATGGCGGCGGTACTGTCCGCGATCAGGGCGCGGCCCATCTTCGGCATGTGGCCGTCCTTGCCCATGAGGCCTGCGCGCTTGGCAACGCCGATCAGGGTGCCGGAGTTGTCGAACAGGTCGACGAACAGGAAGGCGAAGATCACGCTCACCAGGCCTACGTCCAGCGCGCCCATGATGTCCAGCTGCAGGAAGGTCGGTGCCAGCGACGGCGGCATCGACACCACGCCTGCGAACGGCGTGAAGCCCATCGCGATCGACACCACGGTCACGGCGAGAATCCCGATCAGCACGGCGCCGCGAAGCTTCATGGCCTCCAGCGCGACGATCAGGAAGAAGCCCAGGGTCGCCAGGATCGGCGCCGGCTGGCGAAGGTCGCCCAGGCCCACGAGCGTGGCCGGGTTATCCACCACGATGCCTGCGTTGTGCAGGGCGATCAATGCCAGGAACAGGCCGATGCCCGCGGCGATGGCCGAGCGCAGCGGCAGCGGGATACTGTTGACGATCCATTCGCGGATGCGAAAGATCGACAGCAGGAAGAACAGCACCGCCGAGAGGAATACCGCGCCCAGCGCCACCTGCCAGGTGTGGCCCATGTGCAGGACCACGGTGTAGGTGAAGAAGGCGTTCAGGCCCATGCCCGGCGCCAGCGCGATCGGGTAGTTGGCGATCAGGCCCATGGTCACCGAGCCGATGGCCGCGGCCAGGCAGGTGGCGACGAAGATCGCGCCCTTGTCCATGCCGGTCTCGCCGAGGATGCTCGGGTTGACGAACAGGATATAGGCCATGGCCAGGAACGTGGTGATACCCGCGAGTATCTCGGTGCGCACGTTGGTATCGTGCGCTTTCAATTGAAACAGCCTTTCCAGCATGCCCGCTCCCCAGGACGCTCCAGCGCCTTGAAAATGTGTCGACCCCATCAGCAAAGCACAGACCGTACCAGGCACCGTGGTTTTATCCGGGGTGAAAAAAGCCGCGCATCATACCAGCATGGTTGCCAGGCGGTAACGCGTGTTGCAGTACACTTGATCGATTCCAGGGTCCCCGCGCAGGTTACCCACCGCGCGCCTCACCGGGATCGCCCATGCAACTGATCGATTACCACCAGCTGTCGCAGGTTCAACGCCAGCAGCTGACCGACCTCCAGGTGCATCCCGGGCAGATGCGCTTTGCCGGCGATATCGCCAGCGCGCTGTACATCCTGCTCAGTGCGCACAGCGATGACCGGCGTGGCATTGCCTTGCTGGTGCAGGACGCGCCGAAGGCGTTCATGCTGATCGAGCGCGGGGCGCACCTGCCAGCCTGGGCCGAGCCTGACGCGGTGACGCTCAATGCCCTGCAGGTCGACTGGCGGTGCCAGGGGCAGGGCCTGGGACGGTTCTGCATGAGCGCCTTGCCTTCACTGGTACGTACCTTGTGGCCGCAGGCCCGACGGCTGCAGCTGTCGGTCGATCCGGACAACCAGGCAGCCATCGGCCTGTACCTGGCCACCGGCTGGTCGCGCAGCGGAGAAGGCTACCGGGCGCGCGTCAACCGTGAGTGGGTGATGACGCTGCCGCTCTAGAGGCTATGGTCATGCCTCCGGGCGCTTGCTGTGCATGTGGTCGCGACCCGCCAGGCTCGGGAACAGCTTGATCCACACCCCGGTCACCACCAGCGTGCCGACACCGCCAAGCACCACCGCCGGCACTGTGCCAAACCAGTGCGCGGTGACGCCCGACTCGAACTCGCCGAGCTGGTTCGAGGCACCGATGAACAGGCCATTGACCGCGCTCACCCGGCCGCGCATCTCGTCTGGTGTCTCCAGCTGCACGAAGGCGCTGCGGATGACCATGCTGATCATGTCGGCAGCGCCCAGCACCACCAGCACTGCCAGCGAGAACCAGAACGAGGTCGACAGGCCGAAACCGATGGTCGCCACGCCGAACACACCGACGGCGCTGAACATCACCCGTCCTACCTTGCGCTCCACCGGGAAGCGCGCGAGCCACACCGACATCAGCAAGGCCCCGACCGCGGGCGCCGAGCGCAACAGGCCCAGGCCCCAGGGGCCGGTGAGCAGGATGTCCTTGGCGAATACCGGCAGCAGGGCTGTGGCGCCGCCCAGCAGGACCGCGAACAGGTCCAGCGAGATCGCGCCGAGGATGTCCTGGCGGCTGCGGATGAAGCGCACGCCCGCCAACAGCGACTCCAGGGTGGCGCGACCGCGCTGGGCGACTTGCTGGCGAGCGTCCAGGCTCAGGGTCAGCAGGCAGGCGATGGTGTAGAGCATGACGGTGGGGCCGTAGACCCAGAGGCTGCCGAACGCATAGAGCAAGCCCCCGACGGCAGGCGCGACGATGGTCGCCGACTGGGTGGCCGACGCCGACGCTGCCACCGCGCGCGGAAACAGCCCGGGCGGCACGACGTTGGGCAGCAGCGCCTGGGTGGCCGGCATTTCGAACGAGCGGGTCGCGCCCAGCACGAAAGCGAGGATGAAGATCATCTCGCGGCTGACGCTGTCACTTGCGCTGGCCACCGCCAGCGACAAGGCGATCAAGCCTTGCAGGCCCTGGCACAGCGCCGCGACGCGGCGGCGATCGTAACGGTCGGCGACGTGGCCGGTGTGCAGCATGAACAGCACCCGCGGCGCGAACTCGACCAGGCCGACCAGGCCCAGGTCAAGCACGCTGCCGGTCAGTTGGTAGAGGTGCCAGCCAATGGCCACTGTCAGCATCTGGAAACCGCTGGCGGTGAATACGCGGGCAAGCCAGAACGCGAGGAAAGGGCGGTGATGGCGCAACAATAGCGGGGTGGCGTCTGGCATCGGCAAACCTGGTGCTTGGCGGCTGAGCGCTGCAGGTTATCACCACTTTGTAACATGAGGTTGCAGACAAGCGCCGTACCGGTGCAGGCCACCGCGACAAACAACCACACAGCCTGGCGGGGCTTTCGGGACTATGCTTTGAGCTGTCGTTGACCTGGATCAACACGACCATCGACCGACGACCATGCCGCCAGGCGCAATCCCTGCGATCCAACAGAACAATTCGGACATGCCGTACTCGTAACCGTGGGGGCAACAGGTCTAGGCCTGACGCCTGGTGCCGGATCACCTGACTGAGGAAGCACTATGTTCGGTTTAGAGGCTCTGGATCTTGCCCGAATCCAGTTCGCGTTTACCGTGTCGTTTCATATCCTGTTCCCGGCCATCACCATCGGTCTGGCAAGCTACCTGGCTGTCCTCGAAGGGCTCTGGCTGAAGAGCGGCAACAACGTCTACCGTGACCTCTACCATTTCTGGTCGAAGATCTTCGCCGTCAACTTCGGCATGGGCGTAGTCTCGGGCCTGGTCATGGCCTATCAGTTCGGGACCAACTGGAGCCGATTCTCCGACTTCGCCGGCGCTGTCACCGGGCCCTTGCTGACCTACGAGGTGCTTACCGCCTTCTTCCTCGAAGCGGGCTTCCTGGGTGTCATGCTGTTCGGCTGGAACCGCGTCGGTCGTGGCCTGCACTTCTTCTCGACGGCCATGGTGGCCCTGGGCACCCTGGTCTCGACGTTCTGGATCCTGGCCTCCAACAGCTGGATGCACACGCCGCAGGGCCACGAGATCATCGATGGCCGGGTGATCCCGATGGACTGGCTGGCGGTGATCTTCAACCCCTCCTTCCCCTACCGCCTTGCCCACATGGCCACTGCCGCCTTTGTCGCCACTGCGTTCTTCGTCGGCGCCTCGGCCGCCTGGCACCTGCTGCGCGGGCGTGACAACCCGGCGATCCGCAAGATGCTGTCGATGGCCATGTGGATGGCCTTGATCGTGGCGCCTGTGCAGGCGGTGATCGGCGACTTCCATGGCCTCAATACCCTCGAGCACCAGCCGGCGAAAATCGCCGCCATCGAGGGCCACTGGGAGAACGAGCCAGGCGAGCCAACCCCGCTGATCCTCTTCGGTCTCCCCGACATGCAGGCCGAGACCACTCGCTACAAGATCGAGATCCCCGCCCTGGGCAGCCTGATCCTCACCCACAGCCTGGACAAGCAGGTCCCGGCGCTGAAGGAATTCGCGCCAGAAGACCGCCCCAACTCGCGGATCATCTTCTGGTCGTTCCGCTTGATGGTCGCCATGGGCCTGCTGATGATCACCGCGGGCCTGTGGAGCCTGTGGCTGCGCAAGCGCGGAACGCTGCACAGCTGCCGCCCGTTCCTGTATTTCATGATGTGGATGGGGCCGTCGGGGCTGATCGCGATCCTGGCGGGCTGGTTCACCACCGAGATCGGTCGACAGCCGTGGGTCGTCTACGGCCTGATGCGCACCGCCGACGGGGTCTCGAACCACAGCGCCACCCAGCTCGGCTTCACCCTGGTGATGTTCGTGGTGGTGTACTTCGCGGTGTTCGGCGCCGGCTTCGGCTACATGATGCGCCTGGTGCGCAAGGGCCCGCATACCGGCGAAGGGGACGAGCAGAACCCCGGCGGTCCTGGGCAGAAACGCACGCCGGCGCGACCACTGTCGGCGTCCTACGAGTCCACCGTTGGCGACGATGTCAGCTACAGCAAGGAGAACTGAGCCATGGGTATCGATCTTCCGCTGATCTGGGCCGTGGTGATCATCTTCGGCGTCATGATGTACGTGGTCATGGACGGCTTCGACCTCGGCATCGGCCTGCTCTTCCCCTTCGTCAAGGGCGATCGCGATCGCGACGTGATGATGAATACCGTGGCGCCGGTGTGGGACGGCAACGAGACCTGGCTGGTGCTCGGCGGTGCCGGGCTGTTCGGCGCCTTTCCCCTGGCCTACTCGGTGGTGCTTTCAGCGCTGTACCTGCCGCTCATGCTGATGCTGGTAGGGCTGATCTTCCGCGGGGTCGCCTTCGAGTTCCGCTTCAAGGCCAAGGATGAAAAGCGCCATATCTGGGACAAGGCGTTCATAGGCGGGTCGCTGCTCGCGACCTTTTTCCAGGGGGTGGCACTGGGTGCCTTCATCGAAGGCTTCAAGGTCGTCGACCGCAACTACGCCGGTGGATCGATGGACTGGCTGACCCCGTTCAGCCTGTTCTGCGGTCTTGGGTTGCTCGTCGCCTACACACTGCTGGGTTGCACCTGGCTGATCATGAAGACCGAAGGTGACCTGCAGAAACGCATGCATTACCTGGCCCGCCCCCTGGCGCTGGTGCTGCTGGTGTTCATCGGCATCGTCAGCCTGTGGACGCCGATCGCCTACCCCAATATCGCCGACCGCTGGTTCAGCATGCCCAACCTGATCTGGTTCATGCCGGTGCCGCTGCTGGTGATGCTGACCTTCTACGCACTGTTGCGCGCCGTGGGCCGCCAGGCCAACTACATGCCGTTCCTGCTGACGCTGGTGTTGATCTTCCTGGGCTACAGCGGCCTTGGCATCAGCCTGTGGCCGAACATCATCCCACCGTCGATCTCGATCTGGGATGCCGCCGCCCCGCCGCAAAGCCAGGGCTTCATGCTGGTGGGCACATTGTTCATCATCCCGCTCATCCTGGTGTACACCTTCTGGAGCTACTACGTGTTCCGCGGCAAGGTGACCCACGATGATGGCTATCACTAAGGGGGCCTGGGCATGACGGGCAAGGACGGAATCGAGCAGGAAAAGAAGCCGCTATGGCAGCGCCTGGGGTGGCTGGTGCTGATCTGGTGCGCCAGCGTCGCCACTCTTGGCGTGCTGGCGTGGTTGATGCGGTTGTTCATGGCCGCCGCGGGGCTGACCACCCACTGAGCGAGGCGACGCTTACTTGCGCGCCTTGAGCACCACGAACTTCGGCGTCGCGGCCACCTGCTCGACCCCGCGGAACAGCCGCGCCAGCTTGCTGTGATAGCCCAGGTGGCGGTTGCCGACGATGTACAGCGCGCCGCCCACCACCAGCGCCTCGCGGGCCTGCTGGAACATGCGCCAGGCCAGCAGGTCGCCGACCACTTGCTGCTGGTGGAACGGCGGGTTGCACAGCACCACGTCGAGCGATTGCCTTTCCTGGCTCGCCAGGCCGTCGGCGGCCTCGATGAGGGCAGGGCGATCCCCCAGCGCTGCCTGCCAGTTCTCCCTGGCCGACTGGACGGCCATGTACGATTCATCCACCAGGGTGAAATGCGCCTCGGGATTGGCCAGGGCACAGGCGATCGCCAGCACGCCGTTGCCGCAGCCAAGGTCCGCTACCCGAGCCTGGCCAAGCTCGCGCGGCAGGTGCGGAAGAAAGGCGCGGCTGCTCACCGCCACGCTGGCCGAGCGCCCGCTCGCCCGCTCGCCTTACCCGACCCGCTATCGCCTCGACACTCCACCGCTCGAACTGCT
>JAQZAY010000067.1 GCA_029239415.1 Pseudomonas sp.
ACCACTCGATGAACGAGGCGGCGTAGGCGATCTCGCCCTTGGCTTCGGCCAGCGGCTTGCCCTGCTCGGTGGTCATCAGGCGAGCCAGGTCGTCCTGGTTCTCGATCATCAGCTCGAACCAGCGGCGCAGCTTGTTCGAACGCTCCTTGGCGGTCAGCGCGCGCCAGGCCGGCAGGGCCTTGTCGGCGGCTTCAATGGCGCGGCGGGTCTCGGTGGCGCCCATCTTCGGCACAGTGCCGATGACTTCACCGGTAGCCGGGTTGGTGACCTTGATGGTCTGACCGTTGTCCGCGTCCAGCCACTCACCGTTGACGAAGGCTTGCTGGCGGAACAACTGAGCGTCTTTAAGCTGCATGTCGGCTTCCCTTAACAGCCCCGTGCCGGCACGGAGCGAATTATAGATTGTTGAAAGTCACACACCGGGCTGAAGTGTTCAGCACCCGTTTGAAATCTCAAACGAATCCTAGGGTCTGCTGGGTTAAAGGACAATAGTCTGTTCGAAAAAAAGAACGAACGGTGCTGGGGGGCACTTGACGATCCCTGCATCGGCCCGATCACCTCCAGCGCCCTGGCTCCGGTACAGCCGGGAAAAACCGCTCCACCAGCGCTGGATCATTCACCCGCTCAGCCCAGGCGTCGCGATCGAACAGTTCACCCGTGCGCAGGTCGTACACCGGCTCGCCGATGGGCGCTTGCACTTCGCGCAGCCTGACTTTGACGAAATGATAGGTTTCCCCGCGCACCTACCTGATCGATTCGATCCTGAAGTACCGTCCCGGGGTGAACAACACCTCTGCTTCCACGCCATGCAGCGACAAGGGGGCTACCGGGACCCCGCTGCTCATACCCTTGACCACCAGTTCGTACACCACCGAGGTTTCGTCGAACAGGTTGGTGTACTGGCCTTGGCCAACCGCCTTGCGCGGTGCGACGAACGCACGCAGCACATAGGGGTTCTCGGTGAAGGAGGTGAGATCGGTGCTTACCAGCACATCGCCCGCACCGAGCTCGCCATTGCGGTAGCGCACGCCTCCGGTCAGACGATAATTGCTGCCCCCGCGCCAAAGCCGGACCGCCGGGCTGCGCGGCAGTTTCTCCAGCGAGTCGAACAGCGTTCGCAAGTAAGCGTGCAGGTCGCCGTCACCGGCACTGATGCCCAGCGCCACCCCGTGGCGGAACAAGGCATTCACCGGCACCAGTGCATCGCTGTACAGCTGGACAAGCTCATTGTGCAGGCGGTTACCCTGGCGATAGGTATACGACCGGTGTCCATCGACTTCGACATAACGGTAGCCGTGAGCGTCGAGCAGCGGCTGGGCGCCGTCAGCGAGAGTGGGCAGGCCAGACTGTTGCAGCACTGTCCATTGGCGCTCCAGCACCAAGGCGGACAACTCCTGGCGCAAGACTTCGTTGTCTTGCATGTACAGGTCCCAGAACGGCGAAACCACCAGATCGAGCCCTGGGGTGACGACGCCAGACGGCGCAGTGACATCCATGAGCTGCCATCGGCCGTCCTCGACGACGCGCACCGGCACCGTGGGCAGGAAAGCGAAAGGGTCTTCGTCGTCCACCACCAGCCAGTGCCGGGTTTCCGGGCTGTAGCGCACCCGCAGGGTGAGGTCGCGCATCTCGATCCAGGTGGCTCCGTCGTCCGTCACGCTGATACCGCGCAGGAGCCCGCGCCCGCTATGGGGGGGCGGAAGAATCTCGTTTCCATCCAGGTCTGACAGCTCGTCGCCCTGACCGTCGACCGGTGTCCATAGTCCGGGATTCGCGAGGCGCTCATGGGGAGGCGCTCGGTACAGCAACGCCTTGGCGCCCAGCCCCACGTCGATGATGCTGAACACCACTACCGCCGCATCCGCGATCATGGAAAGCAGTGCCCCTCGGTGCTGTGCGGCCGACCTCGCGTCCCTCGCTGCCTGGATGTCCAGCACCAATCGCGTGATACCGGCCCCCAGCACGGCAAGGCCGAGGGGCCAGGCGAGCGGTGCAACGCCGGCGAAGACCTGCAAGAAGGCGCCCAGATACCCCCGCCAGAGCGCGCGGCGCAGCTCGGTATTGGTCACCAGCACGGCGTTCTGCGCAACGTTGTCGGCCTTGGCCCAGTCCTTGAGCGTGAGGAACAGGTCCCGGGTCAGCAGCATGCCCGTACCGAACGGCCAGCGGGGTGCCTGGGCGCTGCCGCTGCGCTGGCGCAGGACCGCCAGCTTGTCCTGCAGCTCCTCGGTCGAGTTCCGCGGGTCGCCCCGGTGCAATGCCTTCACCCATTCCAGGGCAGTGGCTGATGCCAATTGCTCGTGAATCCAGCCCAGCAGGGCCTGATGACTGGCAAACCCCTTGAGCGGGTAGAGCGCGGTCGGGGTGTAGAGCACCAGGCGCCCGTCGCCCGCCTCCAGCAGCAGCAGATGCGCGTGAGCGTCCAAGGCAAACTGTCGGATACTGAAAATACCAGGAACGATATCTGCCTGGAGGGCCGCCAGTGTTACCAGGCGCAAGGGATCGAGCCCCAGGTACTGGCGCAGATGCAGGCGGTCGAGCGCCGTCAACGCTCCCCGTTCGAGCGCGTCGTCGATATCGGCGAG
This sequence comes from Pseudomonas sp., assembly GCA_029239415.1. The sequence goes on from JAQZAY010000067.1 coordinate 2,586, forward strand.
CAGGCGGACCTTGGCCAGCGCCACGAAATCGTTGCCCTGCTCGTTCCAGAATCGTTCCGTGCGCTGCCGGACGACCCCCGCGAAGTCCATCGCCCAGAAGTCGTCCATGACCTTCTGCGCATCCAGCTCGACCTCATTGTGCTCGCCGTACTGGCGAGCGCCGGGGCCCTGGTTATAGAACCCGGCATAGACCGGCAAGACATCAGGTGCTTGCTGGAAGCCGCCGTCGAAGCGCTGAATCAGCAGTTCGGTGAAGGTCACCGAGCGCTGGGGTGGCCCGGAATGTCGCCAGCCGGTAAAGCTTGGCGCGCCGACCGCCGTGTCGAACACGTTCCACCAGACTTGGTCGGGGTCCAGGTGCAGACCGGTGTGTTGCAACAGGTAACCTGCGGCGGTCTTGCGCGCGATGGCGTAGACGTCGGGCCAGCCCTTCAGGTACGACCGGGCCCTGTCGAGCACGGCGCGCGCCTCGCCGAGCGAGCCGAGACTGCGTTCCAGGTGTTCAAGGTCAACTGCCATCGTGAAGATCCGTTTCTGAAAATGGACCTCCATTGAGCGGCAGCGGGCTCGGCCGAGGGTGGTAGATAGACGCCACCCCCCGTGGCAAAAACACCTACAGTTCAAGGCGATGGACGATACCTTCCGAGATGGGTATCATTGCGCCCCATTGCACTCGTAGCTCAGCTGGATAGAGTACTGCCCTCCGAAGGCAGGGGTCGTGGGTTCGAATCCCGCCGAGTGCGCCATATCGATGAAAAAGCCCAGGCAGATGCCTGGGCTTTTTTTGTTTGCGATGTCCCGCCCCACGTCAACGCCCGCCCCCCATGTCGATGAAGGTCCCGGTCGCGTACGATGCCTGGTCCGAAAGCAACCACATGATCGCCGCGGCCACCTCTTCAGGCTGGCCGCCGCGACCCATGGGAATACCCGGCTCCAGCTTGCTGACGCGATCGGGGTCGCCGCTCAACGCATGGAAGCCGGTGTGGATGTAGCCGGGACGCACGGCATTGACGCGCACGTCTTCGCCAGCGACCTCCTTCGATAACCCCACCGTGAAGGTATCCAGAGCGCCCTTGGATGCCGCGTAATCCACATATTCGGCCGGTGAACCCAGGCGCGCCGCCACCGACGAGACGTTGACGATACTGCCGCCCTGCCCGCCATGGCGGCGCGACATGCGCCGCAAGGCATGCTTGGCGCAGAGCATGGGGCCGACGACATTGGTCTTCATCATCTTCAGCAGGCGAAATTCCGACATGTCCTCGACCCGGCTCTGCTGGGCGATGGTGCCTGCATTGTTGACCAGGGCGGTCAAGGAACCGAGCTCATGGTCGATGCGCTGGAACAGCTGCACGACCTCGTCCTCGACGCTGGCATCGGCGCGCACGGCGATGGCCTCGGCACCCAGCGCTCGGACCTGCTCCAGCACCTGCTGGGCTGCGGCATCGTCGGCGTGGTAGTTGATGCAGATACGGTAGCCCTGGCGTGCCGCCAGCAGCGCAGTGGCGGCGCCGATGCCCCGGCTGGCGCCGGTGATGAGGATGACCTTGTCCATCGACTTCCCCTTGCAAGAGAGGGTGCAAGGCTACCATGGACACCGCGGGTATAGGCTTGATGACGTTTTTCAATCGCCTCGATGCCGCTTTCGATCTTGCCGAGCCGCTGCCCTTGCACGATTCTGTATGCATGTGCCGTTACCCCGCACCCATCGCTTGCAGAGGCCCGTATGAAGAACGTGGAAGAGTTGCTCAAGACCAAGTCCCAGCACCATGAGGTGTATACCATCGGCCCGGACGACTCGGTGCTCGATGCGCTCAGGTTGCTGGCGCAGGTGAATGTCGGTGCCCTGCCGGTGATCGAGGATGGTCAGGTGGTCGGGATCGTCAGTGAGCGCGACTATGCGCGCAAGCTGGTGCTCAAGGGCCGTTCGTCCGCCGCGACACCCGTGCGCGAGATCATGAGCGCGCCGGTGATCACGGTCGAGCCCAAGCACAATCTCGAATACTGCATGAGCCTGATGACCAACCGCCACCTGCGCCACTTGCCGGTGGTGAGCAACGGCGAGCTGATCGGCTTGTTGTCGATCGGAGACCTGGTCAAGGAAACCATCGCCGAGCAGGCCAACCTGATCCTGCAGCTGGAGCAGTACATCCGCGGCGAGTGATCAATGGTACTGGCGCTCGAGCTCATCGAGCTGGTGGTCGAAGGTGCGCAACCGCGCCGACCAGGTATAGACCAGCACTTCCAGGTCACGGTTGAGCACGGCGGTACCATGGCCGCCGCTTTGCTGTGAGTCGCCCAGGTCGAGCCGGTAACGTTCGCGGGCCATGGCCGTGGCGACGTGGGACAGCTCACGGGCGTTGCCGACCCAGCGATGGTGATGGTCGTGGATCTTGCGGTCGAGTTCGCGGCACTGGCGCTTGAGGGCGTCCAGGCTCTGCTCCAGGGGGGTGCCCTGCAGCTCGCCCATGACCTCCTGGAACGTGCGCCCAGGTTGCCAGTAACTGCCCCAGAAATACCGGTCGAACACCGTTTCGACCCGGCGCAGGGCAACCTTGGTGTTCCAGATCGCCACGAGCGTACGGCCCTGGACCACTTCGCGCCGGTTCAGGTGCAGCTGTTGCCAGGCTATCCAGGTCAGGACCGCCAACGACGCGGCCGCGACAAGCGCGGCGGCGGCGTAGAGAAACTGCAGCGCCTGGCCCAGCTGGTGGGTGTGCCGGATACCGTAGAAGTAGCCGGTGGTCAGGGTGCCCAGGATCGTCACGGCGCACCAGAACGCGGGTGCATAGGGATCTTTCATTGCGCTATCCCCTTTGGTTTCCCTGAGCATAGCTGCGCCGAAATCACCCATCAGGTGCCGCTCGGCGATTATTTTCTGGGACGCCTCAGTGCTTCGTTCAGTTCGTCGAACGGCACCGCCCAATCGGCGTCGTCAAGCACGGCCTCCTGAAGGAAAGACCGCTGGGCCTCGCTCCAGAAGGGCGCGTCCACCAGCTTGATCTCGTTCTTGAGCGGCGAGTGGCTGGTGATGAACTGGTCGATGCTGGTGGCATCGTCAGGCAGGCCCAGTTGCTTGAACAGGTCGGAAAACAGGTGTTTCGTTGGTTCCATGATTCACTCCTCGGGCCAGGCGGGCGTCCACGACGCCGACCTGGCAGGTCGTTGACGATCATCAGCAGAGCTCGCGCACTTCGGCGTGGGGTACCAGCTTCAGATACTGCTCCATGCTCATGTGGATCAGGTGATCATGATCACCCGCCTCGAGGTAGACATCACCTTGGCGGGTCAAGGTCGGGTCAAGGAGCATTTTTATTTCATAGATTTCGCCAAGCGCCGGGATGGCGCCGCGCTCGCAGCCCTTGAACAGTTGTGGCAGGCCACTTTCGTGGGTCAGCTGCCAGGCGCCGGTCATGCGCACCTTGCTCATGTCCAGATGGCGATTGGCCGGCAGCACGGCCATCAGGTAGTTGCCGCGCCGGTCGTCGAGCATCACCGACTTGGCAACCCGGTCGGCCGGTACCCCGGCCGTGCGCGCCGACTCAAGGCTGGTGGCCGAGTGTGGATGAGGAACGATGTCGTAGTCGCAGCGCGCCTGGTCCAGGCGCTGCTGCAGGTTGCTTGCGATTCGCATGATGCACCTCCAGTTTGCCCCCTCATCAAGTTTAGGTCGTTTGTGGCGCTGCACGGCTAAACTTCAGGGACAGCCTACTGACCGGTACCCCAAGGTGATCGCTCGCTGCTGTCTGCTGCTGGTGCTCTTGCTCGGCGCCGTACCGGGTGGCCATGCGGTGCCTGGCGCCAGCGCATGGTTGCTGACCCTCGATGATGCGATCGGCCCGGCCAGCGCAGACTACATCGTGCGCGGCCTCGAACAGGCGGCGGCGCAGGACGCGCAACTGGTGGTGATCCGCATGGACACGCCAGGCGGGCTGGACACGTCCATGCGCCAGATCGTCAAGGCCATCCTCGCCAGCGCCGTGCCGGTGGCAAGCTACGTGGCGCCAGGCGGCGCGCGGGCGGCGAGCGCTGGCACCTACATTCTCTACGCCAGCCATGTGGCGGCGATGGCGCCCGGTACCAACCTGGGAGCCGCGACGCCTGTGCAGATCGGCGGCGCCGGGACCAAGCCAGGCGCGCAAGAGCCCTCCCCCGACAAGCAGGCACCCCGGGACGACCAGGACGCCATGACCCGCAAGCAGGTCAATGACGCCGCCGCCTACATCCGTGGACTGGCGCAACTGCGCGGGCGCAATGCCGAATGGGCCGAGCAGGCGGTGCGTGAAGCCGTCAGCGTGCCTGCCACCGAGGCCCTGCGCCTGAAGGTGATCGACCAGATCGCCAGCGACCTGCCCGACCTGCTGCGCCAGCTCGACGGCAAGTCGCTGGTCGCGGCCGGCCAGCCGCGTCAGCTGCATACCCGCGGCGCGGTGCTGGTGGAACACGCTCCGGACTGGCGCACCCGCCTGCTGGCAGTGATCACCAATCCCAGCGTGGCGCTGATCCTGATCATGGTCGGCATCTATGGACTGCTGTTCGAGTTCATGAGCCCGGGGTCTGGGGTCGGCGGCGTGGTAGGTGGCATCTGCCTGCTGCTGGCGCTCTATGCCTTGCAGCTGCTGCCGGTGAGCTATGCCGGGGTCGCGCTGATAGTGCTCGGGGTGGCGTTCATGGTCGCCGAGGCGTTCTTGCCCAGCTTTGGGGTGGTCGGCTTTGGCGGCATCGTGGCCTTCGTGGTCGGCGCGGTGATCCTGATGGACACCGACGCCCCCGGCTACGGCATCCCGCTGCCGCTGGTCATCGCCCTGGCAGTGCTGTCGGCGCTGCTGCTTGGCGGTGTGCTCGGCATGGCGCTGAAGGCGCGCAAGCGGGCCCTGGTCAGCGGCGACGCGGGACTGGTCGGCAGCCTGGTCACCGTCACCGAGGTACTGCCCGGCAACCCGCTCCATGGCTCGGTCCAGGCCCAGGGAGAACAATGGCAAGTCCAGTGCGCGACCCCGCTGCAACCTGGCCAGCAGGTGCAGGTGGTCGCGCGTCGCGGCGTGCTGCTGGATGTCAGTGCCCCGCCAGCCACGCTATCGCGAGGAGAGTGACGATGTTCATGCAATTCGGTTTCGGCGCCCTGCTGGTGCTGCTCGGCATCCTGCTGCTCTCGGCGTTTCGCATCTTGCGCGAATACGAGCGGGGGGTGGTTTTCCAGCTCGGGCGCTTCTGGCAGGTCAAGGGCCCGGGGCTGATCCTGTTGATCCCGGTGGTGCAGCAGATGGTCCGGGTAGACCTGCGCACGGTGGTGCTCGATGTACCGCCGCAGGATGTGATCACCCGCGACAACGTCTCGGTCAAGGTCAATGCCGTGGTGTACTTCCGCGTGCTCGATCCGCAGAAAGCGATCATCCAGGTCGAGGATTTTCTCAATGCTACCAGCCAGCTGGCCCAGACCACGCTGCGCGCGGTGCTGGGCAAGCATGAGCTCGATGAGCTGCTGGCCGAGCGCGAACGGTTGAACATGGACATCCGCCAGGCGCTCGACGCGCAGACCGATGCGTGGGGCATCAAGGTCGCGAACGTGGAGATCAAGCATGTCGACCTGAACGAGTCGATGATCCGCGCCATTGCCCGCCAGGCCGAAGCCGAGCGCGAGCGGCGGGCCAAGGTGATCCATGCCGAGGGCGAATTGCAGGCCTCGGAAAAGCTGATGCAAGCCGCGCAGATGCTTGGCAAGGAGCCTGGGGCGATGCAGTTGCGCTACATGCAGACGCTGGGAAGCATTGCCAGCGACAAGACCACGACGATCGTGTTCCCGTTGCCGGTGGATTTGCTCAAGGGGTTGGGCGAGAAGTGACAGGCCGGTCGGGCGCCTCCCGATCACACCGGCGTGCGGCGAATCGTGGCCAGCAGCGTGGCAGCGCCAATGAACAGCCCGGCGAAGGTGCGGTTCATGCGCCGTTGCTGCCTGGGCGTGCGCAGCAGGCGCAGCACACGGGCGGCCAGGCCGGTGTAGCCGGCCATTACCAGCAGGTCGACGGCGACCATGGTGGCGGCGATGGTCAGGTACTGGGGTACCAGGGCTGTCTGCGGGTTGATGAACTGCGGCAGTACCGCGAGCATGAAGATCAGCGCCTTGGGATTGCTGACGTTGACCAGGAATCCACGGAACACCAGGTTCAGCGGCTTGCCGATCGGCCGTACGGCCGTCTCGTCGGTGACGTCGGCGGGCAAGGCACGCCACTGCTTCACCGCCAGGTAGACCAGATACGCGACGCCGAACCACTTGATGACCTGGAACGCCGTGGCGGAGGCCGCGAGGATGGCGCCCACGCCCGCGGCGATGACAGCGATCTGCAGGACCAGCCCCAGCTGCAGCCCCAGCGCGTTCCAGTAGCCGCGCCAGAAGCCATATTGCAGGCCGCAGGACATCGAGGCAATCGCCCCGGCACCCGGCGACAGGCTGATTACCCAGCATGCGGCAAGGAAGGCCAACCAGGTTTCCATCGACATCACGCACCTCGCCAGTAAATATCTTGAAAAATATTAAGCCAGTGAGGAGGCGATGGCTAGCAGGTGCTTGCCAGGGATGGAGCAACGCCCCTCAGGACAATGCTTCCAGCTCTGCCTGCATTGCCTCGAGCGTTTCCAGCGCCTCCATCCAGCTTTCCTCCAACTCCCCTTCACGCACCTTCAACTTGCTCTGGCGCCCCAGCAGGTCGCGCAGTTCGTCCTTGCGCGCGGCTTCGTACAGCCCGCTATCGCCCAGGGCGGCTTCGATCTGCGCGAGTTGCCCATGAACCTCGCCCAGTTCGCGCTCGAGCTTGTCGGCCTGGCGCTTGTGGGGGGCCAACTGCTGGCGCAACGCGGCGGCGGCCTGGCGCTGGGCCTTCTTGTCGGTCTTGTCTGGGTTGACCGGGGTGCTGCTGACCGGCGCATTGCGTTGGCGGTAGTCGATCAGCCAGCGGCTGTAGTCGTCCAGGTCGCCATCGAAGGTCTCGACCTTGCCGTCTGCCACCAGCAGGAAATCATCGGTGGTGCTCTTGAGCAGGTGGCGGTCGTGGGAAACCACAACCACTGCGCCGCTGAATTCCTGGAGAGCCATGGTCAGGGCCAGGCGCATCTCCAGGTCCAGGTGGTTGGTCGGTTCGTCGAGCAGCAGCAGGTTCGGCCGCTCCCAGGCGATCAGCGCCAACGCCAGGCGGGCCTTTTCACCCCCGGAGAAGTTCACCACCGGCTCATCGATGCGATTGCCACGGAAATCGAAGCCGCCGAGAAAGTCGCGCAGGGTCTGTTCGCGCTCGGCTGGCGCCAGGCGCTGCAGGTGCAGCAGCGGGCTGGCCTTGTCGTCCAGCGAGTCGAGCTGGTGCTGGGCGAAGTAGCCGACAGCCAGGTTTTCGCCGCGTACCAGGCGCCCGCCAAGCGGCGCTAGCTCGCCAGCGAGGTTCTTGATCAGCGTCGACTTGCCCGCGCCGTTGGGGCCGAGCAGGCCGATACGCGCGCCAGGGGCAAGCTGCAGCTTGACCTTCTCGAGGATGACCTTGTCGCCATAGCCTAATCGGCCTTCGGAGAGGTCGAGCAGTGGGCTGGAGATTTTCTGCGACTCGCGAAAGACAAAGTCGAACGGCGAATCCACATGCGCCGCCGACAGTTCTTCCATGCGCTCCAGGGCCTTGATGCGGCTCTGCGCCTGGCGGGCCTTGGTGGCCTGGGCCTTGAAGCGGGCGATGTATTTTTCCATGTGGGCGCGCTGCGCCTGCTGTTTCTCGTACGCCTGCTGCTGCTGCGCGAGGCGTTCGGCGCGGGTGCGCTCGAAAGCGGTATAGCCGCCACGATAGACGTTGAGCTTGCACTGCTCGACATGCACCACGTGGTCGACCACGGCATCGAGGAAGTCACGGTCGTGGGAGATCAGCAGCAAGGTGCCAGGGTAGCCCTTGAGCCACTCTTCGAGCCAGAGGATGGCGTCCAGGTCGAGGTGGTTGGTGGGCTCGTCGAGCAGCAGCAGGTCGGACGGGCACATCAGGGCCTGAGCCAGGTTCAGGCGCATCCGCCAGCCACCGGAGAAATCGCCCACACGGCGATCCATCTGCTCGTTGGAAAAGCCAAGGCCGGCCAGCAGCTTGCGAGCACGGGCGTCGGCGGTATAGCCCTCGGCGCTGTCGAGCTCGATGTGCAGGCGCGCCAGGGCGCTGCCGTCATGGGCGGCTTCGGCGGCGGCAAGCTCTGCCTGGACCTTGCGCAGACGGATATCTCCGTCCAGCACATAGTCGACCGCCAGGCGATCCAGGGTCTCGATCTCCTGGCGCATGTGGGCGATGCGCCAGTCGGCGGGCAACCTGCAGTCGCCGCCATCGGGCATGAGCTCACCGCGCAGCATGGCGAACAGGCTGGATTTGCCGGCGCCGTTGGCACCGATCAGGCCGGCCTTGTGGCCAGCGTGCAGGGTCATCTCGGCGCCGTCTAGCAAGCGCTGGGGACCACGCTGTAAAGTGAGGTTCGATAGTCTGATCATAATGGCCGCGGAGTCTACCAGCTTCCTTGGCCACTGGCGCGAGTGAACCATGCACACTGACCTGTGGAGTTACGCCCTGGCCCTGTACGCCCGCCCTGGGGTAGAAGCTGCCTGCCTGCGCCTGCAGGAACAGGGTGGCGATGTCTGTCTGCTGCTGTGCGGCGCCTGGCTGCAAGCGCGGCGAGTGGCCGCCAGCGAAGCGCGCGCAGAAGCGCTCACGGCGTTGGCCATGCCCTGGCAGCACAATGTGATTGCCCCGCTACGCCGGCTGCGCCAGCAGTGGCGCGAGCAGGCAAATGCCGATTCGCGGCTGGCGGCACTGCGAACGCAGGTGAAGGGTCTTGAGCTTGAGGCTGAACGCGAACTGCTGGCCCGGCTTGAACAGCTGGCGGCTGGATGGCCCGGAGCCTTGAGCCGGGATAGCGAAGACTGGTTGGCCCGGCTCATGCCGGGCCCGGCCAGGGCCGACGACGCGCTGCAGCAGCTGCGCGTCTCGGCCCAGGCGCTTCAGGAAGCCGAAGACGTCGACTGATCCACGGTGCTCGACGACGTAGCCCCCGTCGAGGCCGGGCTTGCGGAGTGGGTGGTGGTCGCTGGCGAATCGCTGCTGGAGGCAGCTGCCTTGGCGGGCGCCTTGGCCGCTGCAGGCTTGGCTGCCCGGGTAGCCGCTGGTTTGGCCGGGGCCTTGGCGGCGGTAGCCCGGGGCGCTGGCTTGGCTGCGGTGGTTTTGGCGGGGGCTTTGGCAGCCACGGGTTTGGCGGCAGGCTTTGCAGTAGCGGCAGGCTTGACGGCGGCGGCTCGGGACGAGGTCGGCTTGGCGGCGGGCTTGACGGGCGCAACCTTGGTCGACGCAGCCGGTTTTGCCGCAGCCTTGGCCCTTGGCTTGGCCGGCTTGGTGGACGTGTCGACCGGCGCGTCGGCGACAGCCTTGGCTGGTGCCTTCGAACGCTGCTCCAACGCCTTGGCGGCGGCTTCGCTCACCTTGCCTATTCCTTGCGCCAACTTCAGGCTGTCTTCGACATCGCGCTTGAGCTGCTGGATGTAGAGGCGGGTCTGTGCCTGGCGGTCCTTGAGCGAATCGAGCAGGTCCTCGAGCTCACCCGCAGCCGTCTTGGCCTTGGCCTGGGCCTTGGACTTGCCAGCCGTGGCGGCATCTTGCAACTTGGTGCGAGACTTGTGCAGTTTTTCCTGTGCCTTGCCGCGCTGCTTTTCCAGCTTGGCCAGCAGCTTCTCTGCATCCGCCAGCGCTTGCGAGCAAGCCTCTTCCAAATGTTCGAGCAGGCTGCCCGAAAGTTGCTGGAGCAGGTGTAACGGCGTACTTACTGGCTTCTTTGCCGACATGGTTTACCTCCTGACTGACGAGAATGCGGGTCATACTATGCTGGTGCTGCGACCGCCGCTAGGGCATGGGACAGTAGCACAAGCGTCGCGTTGCATGCCTGGGCGAAGTTGGCAGGCGCAATAGGCCTGCACTGGCATGGACGCAGTCCGTCATTCGTTGTACCAGGAGTTCATCGTGATCCGTTTCCTACTTGCCGGGCTGGCCCTGGCCGCGCCGCTGGCGATGGCCGAAGACCAGCCTATGCCCGCCAATGAACATGATCTTTCCTACAGTGTGGGTGCCAGCCTGGGCGAGCGCCTGCGCGAGGAAGTGCCGGGTCTTGAGCTCGATGCGCTGGTCGAGGGGCTACGTGAGGCATACCGCCAGGCGCCGCTGAAAATCGACGCCGCGCGCCGCCAGGCGATCCTGCGCCAGCATGACGAGCAAGCCAGCGCAGCTGCCACACAGGCCCAGGTCGAGAAGATGCAGGGTGCCGAAACGCGTTTCCTGGCTACCGAGCGCGCCCGCGCCGGCGTTCATGAGTTGCCAGGCGGGCTGCTCTACAGCGAACTGGCAAGCGGCAACGGCGTGCAGCCACGACCCGGGGGCAAGGTGCAGGTTCGCTACGTGGGGACGCTGCCGGACGGCACGCTGTTCGACCAGAACCTGCAGCCACAGTGGTTCAGGCTGGACTCGGTGATCGAAGGCTGGCAAGTGGCGCTGCCTCGGATGAAGACCGGGGCGAAGTGGCGGGTAGTGATCCCGTCGGCGCAAGCCTATGGCGCCGAGGGCGCCGGTGACCTGATCGCGCCCTATACCCCACTGGTGTTCGAGATAGAACTGCTTGCCGTAGCCGACTGAAGCCTGCTGTCAGGCTTCGACGGTGTCTTCTTCCTTGTGCGCGTTGTGCAGCACTTCGATCAGGCAGTCTTCGAGCTCGAAGCGCTCGTGCAGCAGGCTACCCAGCTTGCTGAGCTTTTCGGCGAAGCGCTCGGGATCGTTGCAATCACCCTTGTCGCAGTGGTCGTTGAACGCCAGGGCGATCTGGGTGATCTCATGGATACGTGGGTTGATCTGGGTGGCGAGCTCGAGACCGCGCTTGTCGCCAAACGCCTTGGCCTCGCTGACCAGCTGCTCGCTGATCTCGAAGTGCCAGGCCGACACATAGTCCACCAGGACCGCGCAGAAATCGCGATTCTTGTCCTTGTCGGCGAAAGCGGGCTTGGCATCGCGCAGGAGGCCGAACGCCTGCACCAGTTCTTCGCGCTCATTGAGCCAGCGATCGATCAGTTGATGAACCCCACCCCAACGTTCCTGTGCATTCTGACAACTATCGAGCATGGCGATATCTTCCATTCTTGGTAATGCCGCCGCACTTCGCTTCCTGACACTGCAGCACCGAGGATGTGCGCGCGAAACGGCATCGGGCAGTTGTATTTCTAGGATGCGTGCAGGGAGAGTATTCCCGTGCACCTCGGCCTTCAAGGTACGCAGAGGACTAAGTTCGTACAAGCGTTTAATCCCCCCGGGGGGTGCCGCTTGTCGTGAGATGCCCGGCCGGATTGGGCCAGGTCAGCTGTTGCGCGGACGCGCCAGCGCGCTGAATCGATACGCCAACAGGCGCGACACCGGCATCATGGCCAGCATCAGGAACGCCAGCAGGCTCCATTCCGGCAGGGTGAGGTCCAGAAAGCTCCAGTGGATGGACACGCAGTCGGGGTTGCCGATCAGCATGGCCTTGATGGCCTGGCACCACTGCATGCTGTCGAGCACGTGGGCCAGGGTCGGGGTGCAGGTGTCCGTTATCGGCAGCGCGCCCTGCAGCCACACCTGACGGCCTGCGACCAGCGCGCCCGCGACCGCGAGCAGCAAGGACAGCAGCGCATAGACGCGCATGCCGAGCGCGCCAGGCGCATGGCATACCGCGCACAGGCAGACCAGCGAAAAACCTGCCAGGAAAAAGCGCTGTCCATAGCCGAGCGGGCACGGCGCCAGCCCGAAGCCGAGCTCGATGGCATGGACGACGGCCAGAATCGATATCGAGGCCACGAAAGCCGGTAGAAACGGTGAATGCAAGCGCGCCGTGGGCATAACGTGTCCCGGTCAGGTTGACATGGCTACAGACGGTAGTGGAAAGCCAGGCTTTGTTTCAAGGCACTACAACTGAGACCCGTCCTTGCCTGAAAGGGGAAACGGAT
>JAQZAY010000448.1 GCA_029239415.1 Pseudomonas sp.
ACGCGGTCACGAGCAGATAGTGATTTGTGGCGAATTCAATCAGGTGAGCAACCATCAGCGGGTTCCAGGGCGTTAAAATGTCGGCCAGTATACACAGCCGCCAAGTCCGGCCAAAGCCCGCCGGACGGAACCGCTCGGCCTCATTGCGGGTCTGTGCTTGTTGTTCTTGCGTCCGCGATGAAATAAACCGCCATGATTCGTCACACAGCCCTGCAATGCCCTAAAATGCCGGGCTTCTCCTGAATGCTCTTCTGACATAGCGAGTGGGATCCATGACAACCACGCCCAAACCCCTGGTCCTGATCATCCTCGATGGTTTCGGTCACAGTGAAAACCACGAGTACAACGCGGTCTATTCGGCTCGCAAGCCGGTACTCGATGCACTCACGGCAAGCCAGCCCAACGGCTTGATCTCGGGCTCGGGCATGGACGTCGGTCTGCCCGACGGGCAGATGGGCAACTCGGAAGTCGGCCACATGAACCTGGGCGCCGGGCGTGTCGTGTATCAGGACTTCACTCGCGTGACCAAGGCCATCCGCGATGGCGAGTTCTTCACCAACCCCACCATCTGCGCGGCCGTGGACAAGGCCGTCGCAGCCGGCAAGGCGGTGCACTTCATGGGGCTGCTGTCCGACGGTGGCGTGCACAGCCATCAGGACCACCTGGTCGCCATGGCCGAGCTGGCCGCCGGGCGCGGCGCGCAGAAGCTCTACCTGCATGCTTTCCTCGACGGTCGCGACACACCGCCCAAGAGCGCGCAGGCCTCGCTGGAACTGATGGACGCGACCTTCGCCCGTCTCGGCCACGGTCGCACCGCCAGCCTGATCGGGCGTTACTTCGCCATGGATCGCGACAACCGCTGGGATCGCGTCAGCGCCGCGTACAACCTGATCGTCGACGGGGCATCGGAATTCCATGCCGCCACTGCCGTGCAGGGTCTGCAGGCCGCCTACGAGCGTGGCGAGAGCGACGAATTCGTCAAGGCCACCACGGTAGGCGAGCCCGTCCGTGTCGAAGACGGCGACGCCGTGATCTTCATGAACTTCCGCGCCGACCGCGCGCGCGAGCTCAGCCGCGTATTCGTCGAAGACGACTTCAACGATTTCCCGCGCGCGCGCCAGCCCAAGCTGGCCGGCTATGTCGGCCTGACCCAATACTCGGCGAAGATCCCGGCACCGGCGGCATTTGCCGCTACCGGCCTGAACAACGTGCTGGGCGAGTACCTGGCGAAGAACGGCAAGACCCAGCTGCGCATCGCCGAAACCGAAAAGTACGCCCACGTGACGTTCTTCTTTTCCGGCGGCCGCGAAGAAGAGTTCCCCGGCGAAGAACGCATTCTGGTGCCTTCGCCGAAGGTTGCAACCTACGACCTGCAGCCGGAAATGAGCGCGCCGGAAGTGACCGACCGCATCGTCGAAGCCATCGAGCAGCAGCGCTATGACGTCATCGTGGTCAACTACGCGAACGGCGACATGGTTGGCCACAGCGGCATCATGGCCGCCGCGATCCAGGCGGTGGAGTGCCTGGACACCTGCGTGGGCCGTATCACCGCCGCACTCGACAAGGTCGGTGGCGAAGCGTTGATCACCGCCGACCACGGCAACTGCGAGCAGATGGAAGACGTCTGCACCGGTCAGGCACATACCGCGCACACCACCGAGCCGGTGCCCTTCATCTACGTCGGCAAGCGCGACGTCAAGGTTCGCGAAGGCGGCGTGCTGGCCGACGTGGCGCCGACCATGCTCTGGTTGATGGGCCTGCCCAAGCCCGAAGAAATGACCGGCACCTCGATCCTGGTACAAGGCTGACCCATGCTCCGCGCCCTGACGTTCCTGACCCTGACCTGCCTGCTCGGCCCGGCCTTCGCCGACGAGCGCGCGCAAACCCAGCAGCAGATCGATGCCACCCGCAAGGACATCGCCGAGCTGCAGAAAACCCTTGGCACGCTGCAGGCAGAAAGATCCGGGGTGCAGAAAGAGCTGCGCACGACCGAAACCGAGATGGGCAAGCTGGAAAAGCAGGTGGAGGCCCTGCAGAAAGAACTAAAAAAGACTGAGGGCGAGCTGGAGCGTCTCGATGGCGAGAAAGCCAAGCTCCAGGCCGCCCGGGTCGAACAGCAGCGCCTCATTGCCATCCAGGCCCGCGCGGCCTATCAGAGCGGGCGTCAGGAATACCTCAAGCTTCTGCTCAACCAGCAGAACCCGGAGAAGTTCGCCCGCACCCTGACCTATTACGACTACCTGAGCCAGGCCCGCCTGGAACAGTTGAAACGCTTCAACCAGACCCTGCAGAAGCTGGCCGGTGTGGAAAAGGACATCAACCTGCAGCAGGCGCAGCTGTTGGTGCAGCAAGGCAACCTGGACAGCCAGCGCGAAGACCTCGACAAGGTGCGCAAGGAGCGCCAGGTCGCCTTGGCCAAGCTCAACGACCAGTACAAGCAGGGCGATCAGAAACTGCAGGCCCGCCAGCAGGATCAGGAAGACCTGGCCAAGGTGCTCAAGACCATCGAGGAAACCCTGGCCCGCCAGGCACGCGAGGCCGAGGAAGCGCGGCAGAAGGCCCTGCTCGCCGCTCAGGAAGCCGAACAGCGTCGCCAGCGTGAAGCGGCTGCAGCCGCCGCCCGAGAGGCGCCGACACCCGCGCCCCAGGCGCCTCGTGCGCCGACGGGCCCGATGGTGTCCAGCAGCGGCGAGAGCTTCGGTGGTGCATTTGCCTCGGCGCGGGGAAAACTTCCATGGCCTGTCGATGGTCGACTGTTGGCACGCTTCGGGGAAACCCGCGGTGACGACGTTCGTACCAAATGGGATGGGGTGATGATCAGTGCCTCGGCCGGCAGCCAGGTGCATGCGGTGCACGGTGGCCGTGTGGTCTTCGCCGACTGGTTGCGCGGCGCCGGGCTTCTGGTCATTCTCGACCATGGCAACGGTTACCTCAGCCTGTACGGTCACAACCAGACCCTGCTCAAATCGGCCGGCGACGTGGTCAAGGCCGGTGATGCCATCGCCACCGTAGGAACCAGCGGCGGGCAGAGCACGCCAGCGCTGTATTTTGCAATACGCCAGCAAGGCAA
>JAQZAY010000449.1 GCA_029239415.1 Pseudomonas sp.
GTGTTCGCGAATGCTGGTCGGGTCCGGCATGTAGCGTTTGAAGATTCGGCGCGGCATGGGGGCTCTCGCGGGTGTCGAGCGGCCAGTATGCCCGCATTGCCAAAGGCGCCTTCGACAGAGATTGTGACAATTCTTGAGCAACCGCAGCCCATGAGGCAGCTATGCCTGATCAGGTGAAGTTGTCTGGGAGGGCTCTGGCATGCGCACACGGATGGTGGCGCTGGCATTGGGGTTGGTCTGTCTGCGGTTTCTGCCGACCTTGCCTTCGGTCGGATGGTGGTGGGCAGGGCTGTTGGTCTCGTTGGGTTGCCTGATGACGCGGGCGTGGTCGATAGGCTGGTTCGGCCTAGGGCTGTGCTGGGCATGCTGGTCCGCGCAAGGCGCCTTGGACGATCGTCTGCCCATGGCCCAGGACGGCCGAACGCTATGGCTCGAGGGCACGGTGAGTGGGCTGCCGCGGCAGACTGGCCAAGGGGTGCACTTCGAATTGAGCGAAGCCCGGTCGCGACGCGCCTCGTTGCCGTCTCGCCTGCAACTGAGCTGGTTCGACGGGCCGCCCGTGCGTAGCGGCGAACGCTGGCGCCTGGCGGTGACGCTCAAACGCCCCCACGGGCTGCTCAACCCCCACGGGCCTGACCAGGAGGCGACCTTGCTGGCGCGGCGCATCGGCGCCACCGGTGCGGTCAAGGCCGGCGAGCGGCTGAGCGCCAGTGACCTGGGCTGGCGCGACGGCCTGCGGCAGCGGCTGCTGGCGGTCGAGGCGCACGGGCGGCAGGCCACCCTGGTGGCGCTGGTGCTGGGTGATGGCAGCGGCCTGTCCCCAGCCGACTGGGACACCCTGCGAGCGACCGGCACGGTGCACCTGATGGTCATTTCCGGGCAGCACATCGGCCTGCTGGCCGGGCTGGTCTACGCCCTGGTGGCAGGGGCGGCGCGGCTGGGCCTGTGGCCGGCGCGCCTGCCGTGGCTGCCGTGGGCCTGCGCCCTGGCGCTGGGCGCCGCCTTGGCCTACGGCGCGCTCGCCGGCTTTCAGGTGCCGGTCCAGCGGGCCTGCGCCATGCTGGCGATGGTGCTGGTCTGGCGCCTGCGTTTTCGTCATTTAGGCGCCAGCCTGCCGTGGTGGACGGCGCTGGTCGGGGTGTTGCTGGTCGAGCCCCTGGCCAGCCTGTCGCCCGGTTTCTGGCTGTCGTTCGGCGCGGTGGCCGTGCTGTTGTTCTGCTTCAGCGGCCGCCTGGGCGGCTGGCGGCCGTGGCAGGCCTGGACCCGTGCACAAGGGGTGATCGCCCTGGGCCTGCTGCCGGCCTTGCTCGCGCTCGGTCTGCCGGTCAGCCTGAGCGGGCCGGTGGCCAACCTGCTGGCCGTGCCTGCGATCAGCCTGCTGGTACTGCCCCTGGCCTTGCTCGGCACACTGCTGATCGGCCTGCCGCCGGTGGGCGAGGCCTTGCTGTGGCTGGCCGGCGGGCTGCTCGCCGTGCTGTTCGAGGGGTTGGGGCAGCTTGCGCAGTGGCGGCCCGCCTGGCAGCCACCGGCCTTGTCCCTGGGGGCAGGGTGCCTGGTCGGGCTCGGCAGCGTCTTGGTCTTGCTGCCCCGTGGCGTACCGCTGCGCCTGCCGGGGGCGGTGTTGATGGCGAGCGCCCTGTGGCTGCCGAATGCTCCCGTGCCCCAGGGCCAGGTCGAAGTCTGGCAACTGGACGTCGGCCAGGGCCTGGCCACGCTGCTGCGCACCCGGACCCATACCCTGCTGTTCGAT
Organism: Pseudomonas sp.; assembly: GCA_029239415.1. The sequence goes on from JAQZAY010000449.1 coordinate 1,751, forward strand.
GCCGGTCCTGCGTATGGCGACATCGACCTGGGCGAGCGGGTGGTGCTGCCGACGCTGCACAGGCTGGGCGTACGCCGGCTCGACCTGTTGATCGTCAGCCACGCGCACGCCGACCATGCCGGGGGTGCGCCGGCCGTGGCCGCCGGGCTGCCGCCTGCGCGGACACTGGCTGGTGAGCCCGACGCACTGCCGGCGGCGCTGCCCGGTCAGGCTTGTCGGGCAGGCGAGCGCTGGCAGTGGGATGGCGTCGCGTTCGCGCTCTGGCAGTGGCCTGACGCACCGGACAGCAATCAGCGCTCGTGCGTCCTGCTGGTCGAGGCCAGCGGCGAGCGCCTGCTGTTGACCGGCGACCTGGAAGCGGCCGCCGAGCGGCTGTGGCTGGCGCAGAACCCGGACCCGCGCATCGACTGGTTGCAGGCCCCTCATCACGGTAGCCGAACCTCGTCCACCGACGTCTTCCTGCGCGCCACGGCGCCGCGCGGTGCCCTGATCTCGCGTGGACGACACAACGGCTTCGGCCATCCCCACCCCGGTGTGCTGGCGCGCTACCAGCGCCGAGGCATCGTCGTTCACGACACGGCTCTGCACGGCGCCTTGCGCCTGCGCCTGGGCAGCGGCGGCGAGGTCCATCGTCTGCGTGGCGAGCGCCGCTTCTGGCGCGACCCTGACGCGTGACGTCCGGTGGCTGAGCGCCGTGTGACGCATGTGGTAGAGTGGCGAACTTTTCCGAGGGGTGATTGCTGTGTGGGAGTTGGTCAAGTCCGGCGGTTGGATGATGTTGCCGATCATCCTCAGTTCCATCGCTGCCATGGCTATCGTCGTCGAACGCCTGTGGGTCCTGCGTGCCAGTCGGGTGACCCCGCCGCACCTGCTGGGCCAGGTCTGGATGTGGATCCGCGACAAGCAACTGACCGGCGACAAGCTCAAGGCCTTGCGCGCCGACTCGCCCCTGGGCGAGATCCTCGCAGCGGGCCTGGCCAACTCCCGGCACGGGCGCGAGATCATGAAGGAATGCATCGAGGAAGCCGCCTCGCGGGTCATCCATGACCTGGAGCGCTACATCAGCACCCTCGGCACCATCGCTGCCATGGCGCCGCTGCTCGGCCTGCTCGGCACCGTGCTGGGCATGATCGACATCTTCAGCGCCTTCATGGGCACGCAGATGACCGCCAACGCCGCCGTGCTGGCCGGCGGTATCTCCAAGGCCCTGGTCACCACCGCGGCCGGCCTGATGGTCGGTATCCCGGCCGTGTTCTTCCACCGCTTCCTGCTGCGCCGCATCGACGAGCTGGTGGTGGGCATGGAGCAGGAGGCGATC
>JAQZAY010000450.1 GCA_029239415.1 Pseudomonas sp.
TCTTGCCCCCTACGTGCTCCACATCATGGACGCCGAGCTTATCGAGGGAAACTACGTACTCTACCAAGGTGATCTCTCCACTGATTGTTTTGGAAAAGCGGGATGTGCTCGAGCCTCGACGAAGGCGGGGCCGAGCCTGTGTAGTCCTGACCTGGAAAATAAGTGAAACTGTCGACCGCTGCATACGACAAAACGAACTTATCATATCCCACGCGCGTCATCAGCCAAGGTCCAGGGTGCCCATGAAGCGAACCGCATTCTTTATTTCCGACGGCACCGGCATCACGGCCGAGACCCTGGGTCAGAGCCTGCTGGCCCAGTTCGATACCATTCCCTTCAACAAATTCACCCGCCCGTACATCGATACCCTCGACAAGGCACGGGCCATGGTCCAGCAGATCAACGCCGCCGCCGAGCGCGATGGGGTCCGACCGATCATCTTCGACACCATCGTCAACCAGGACATTCGTGAGGTCCTGGCCACGTCCAACGGCTTCATGATCGACATCTTCTCGACCTTCCTCTCGCCCCTGGAGCAGGAACTGACCGCGCACTCGTCGTATTCGGTGGGCAAGTCGCACTCCATCGGCGGCAACTCCAACTACATGGAGCGCATCGAGGCGGTGAACTTCGCCCTGGACAACGACGATGGCGCCCGTACTCACTACTACGACAAGGCGGACCTGATTCTGGTGGGTGTGTCCCGTTGTGGCAAGACCCCGACCTGCCTGTACATGGCCATGCAGTTCGGCATCCGCGCGGCCAACTACCCGCTGACCGAGGACGACATGGAGCGCCTGCAGTTGCCGACGGTGCTGAAGAAATACCAGCACAAGCTGTTCGGCCTGACCATCGACCCCGACCGACTGACCGCGATCCGCCACGAGCGCAAGCCCAACAGCCGGTACTCGAGCTTCGCCCAGTGCGAGTTCGAGGTGCGGGAAGTGGAAAGCCTGTTCCGACGGGAGAACATCGCGCACATCAATTCGACGCATTTTTCGGTCGAGGAGATTTCGGCGAAGATCCTGGTGGAGAAAGGGGTGGAGCGGCGGTTCAAGTGAGGGTGGGGCAAGAGTTCACAGATAGGTTGTGTTAGAAAGTCCAGGGGCCGCGTGGCGGCCCCAAGCTTTACCCGCTTCAGAGTGAAAGAAGACCCGCACACACCCGCGCAGGCCTCTTCCCTTCATTGGCCTCCTGCTTACTGCCCCTGCCCGCTCAACGCCAGATCCACCAGCTCACGGTTGGCCACCGCGTACATGGCGTAATCGTTGCCGCTGGCATTGCGCAGGTCCTCGAGCATGGCCTTCCAGCGTTCGACCATCGGCCGATGCTGCTCACACCAGAGCGCCACACGCTCGTCCATGTCCTGCGGGGCATCGGCCATTTTCAGCACCGAGATGGTGATCGCGCGCTGCTGCAGGTCGATATCGTCGCGGAACGCTTCGCGGGCCAGGGCCTGCCAGTTGTTCTCCACCGGCAGGTTGCCGATCTCCTGCAGGTACCAGGTCAGGTCCAGCGAGCTGGCCACGGCGAAGAACGCCTGGGCCACCTGCGCCGGGTCGTGCCCGGTGACGTCGGAGGCTTCGATGATCGGCAGCAGCGCGTACAGGTGCGTGGTACCGGCCACCATGCGCGCCAGCAGCTCCGGCACGCCGGCCTTGACGAAGCTCTGGTAGCGCACCTGCCAGCGTTCGCGGGTCGGCCCTTCGAGCAGTTCGTCGAGCTTCAGGCCCAGGCGCGCGATGATCGGCCCGAAGTGCGCCACGTCACGGCCGGCATCCTGCTCGCCGCGACGGTTGCGCAGGAACCAGCGCGTGGCCCGACGGCCCAGGCGCATCAGCTCGTCCATCAGGGTCAGCTGGATCTCGGCCGGCACCTGATAGTCCAACGCTTCGATCTGGCGGAACCAGTGCGGCAGGTGGAACACGTCACGCACCGTCACGTAGGCGCCGGCAACGTTGGCCGGGCTGGCGCCGGTGGACTCCTTCAACCGCTGGACGAAGGTGATGCCCATGTTGTTGACCAGGTCGTTGGCGATCTGGGTGCTGACGATCTCGCGCTTGAGACGGTGACGACGCATCGCCGCGGCGTACGTGTGCACCAGCGACGGTGGGAATGCGGTCTCCATGTCGCGGGTCAGGTAGTCGTCGTCCGGAACCTGGGACTTGAGCAGCTGCTCCTTGAGGTCGATCTTGCTGTACGAGATCAGCACCGACAGCTCGGCACGGGTCAACCCTTGACCGGCGGCCAGGCGCTCGGCCAACTGCTCTTCGGTGGGCAGGAACTCGATGGCGCGGTCGAGCTTGCCACGCGCCTCCAGGTCGGCCATCAGGCGCTTGTACTCGGCGATGCGCTCACGAGCCCGGCGCGCGGCGAGCGACAGCGCCTGGGTCTGTTTGTAGTTGTTGCCCAGCACCAGCGTGCCGACTTCCTCGGTCATGCTGCCCAGCAGCTGGTTGCGCTGCTTCTCGGTCATGTCACCAGCCTGCAGCACTTCGTTGAGCAGGATCTTGATGTTGACTTCGTGGTCGGAACAGTCCACGCCACCGGCGTTGTCGATGAAGTCGGTATTGGTGGCACCGCCGTGCAGGCCGAACTCGACCCGGCCGAGCTGGGTCATGCCCAGGTTGCCGCCCTCGCCCACCACCTTGCAGCGCAGTTCGCTGCCGTCCACGCGCAGTGCGTCGTTGGCCTTGTCGCCGACATCGGCATGGCTTTCGCGGCTGGACTTGACGTAGGTGCCGATACCGCCGTTCCAGAGCAGGTCCACCGGGGCCTTGAGCAAGGCATGCAGCAGCTCGGTCGGGGTCAGTCGGTCGGCGTCGATGGCGAAGCGCTCTTTCATCTGCGCGGTGATGCCGATGCTCTTGGCGCTGCGCGGGAAGATCCCGCCGCCTTCGGAGATCAGGCTGCTGTCGTAGTCGGTCCAAGCCGAACGCGGCAGGTCGAACAGGCGCTGACGCTCGGCGAAGCTGCGCGCCGGGTCCGGGTTCGGGTCGATGAAGATGTGCAGGTGGTTGAAGGCCGCCACCAGCTTGAGCTTGTCGGACATCAGCAGGCCGTTGCCG
>JAQZAY010000068.1 GCA_029239415.1 Pseudomonas sp.
GGAGGTTGCAGCAGCGTAGGGGCTGGATTTAGGTATTGACTAGGCGGGCCCTTTCGCTGGCTTGCCAGCGAAAGGGCCCGCCCGGTCGATATCAGGACGACAGGTACGAAGAACGCGTCAGCCCCAGGCGCAACGCATCGAGGAACTGCGTGCGCTCGCGCGTGGTGATCTTCGCGCTGGCGACCTTGTCGCGGTAGTGCGTCATCAGCTCTTCGGGCGACAGGTGCACGTAGCGCAGCATGTCCTCGATGGTGTCGTGCGTCTCGATACCGGCGTGGTACACGCTGCCGTCGGCGTTCTGGTAGATGTTCACCGAGTCGGTATCACCGAACAGGTTGTGCATGTCACCGAGAATTTCCTGGTAGGCGCCGACCAGGAAGATGCCCAGCAGATAGTCCTCCCCTTCGTTGATCGAATGCACCGGCAGGCTGGTCTCGATGCTCTGCTCGTCGACGTATTGCTTGATCTTGCCGTCGGAGTCGCAGGTCAGGTCCTGCAGCACGGCGCGGCGCAGTGGTTCTTCGTCGAGGCGGTGCAGCGGCAGGATGGGCAATACCTGGCCGATGGCCCAGGTGTCGGGCAGGCTCTGGAACACCGAGAAGTTGCAGATGTACTTGTCGGAGAGTTTGTCGTTGAGCTCGTCCAGGACCTGGCGGTGCGAGCGCTGGCGCGCCTTGAGCGAGTTGTGCAGGCGCCGGCAGACGGCGAAGTAGCACTGCTCGGCAAGCGCCTTCTCGGCCAGGGTCAGCTTGCCATCGGCGTACTGGGCCGCCACGTCGCCCATGTAGTGGGTAGCGCGCCAGTAGGTCTCGGTGACCATCTCGATGTCGGTCGGACCCAGCAGGTCGACCAGCCATTGAACGGTCTCGGGCAGGCTTTCCTTGTTCTCGATCAGCGGCACTTCGTCGTTGTGCTTCTCGACGTCGGTCACCTGTACCACCAGCATGGCGTGGTGCGCGGTGAGGGCACGGCCGCTCTCGGAGAAGATGTGCGGGTGCGGCAGGCCCTGGGCGTCGCAGAACTCCTTGAGCATCCCGACCACCACTGCCGCATAGTCGTCGATGTCGTAGTTGATCGAGCTGGCGTTGCGCGAATGGGTTCCGTCGTAGTCCACGCCCAGGCCGCCGCCGACGTCGATATGATCGACCGGCAGGCCCAGGGCGCGCAGCTCGCCGTAGTAGCGGATCGCTTCCTTGAAGCCGTGCTGGTAGTCGGCCAGGTTGGCGATCTGCGAACCCATGTGGAAGTGCAGCAGGCGGATGCCCTGGTCGAGGCCGGCATCGCGGAAACGCTGCACCACCGAGATCAGCTGCGCGGCCGACAGGCCGAACTTGGATTTCTCGCCACCGGTGTCGGCCCACTTGCTCGACGCCAGCGACGACAGGCGCACGCGCAGGCCGATCTGCGGCTTGACCTTGAGCTCGGCGGCTTCGTCGATCACCAGGGCGACCTCGGACTCCTTCTCGATGACAATGAACACGTTGTGGCCAAGCTTCTGGCCGATCAGCGCCAGGCGAATGAACTCGCGGTCCTTGTAGCCGTTGCAGACGATGGTGCCGCCCTTGGGGGCCAGCGCCAGCACTGCCAGCAGCTCGGGCTTGGAGCCGGCCTCGAGGCCGATGGACACGTCCTGGGTGGCGATGATGTTCTCCACCACCGCTTCTTGCTGGTTGACCTTGATCGGGTACAGCGCGGTGTACCGGCTCTGGTAGTCCAGGCGCGCAATGTTGGCGTCGAAGGCGCCGGTCAGCTGGCGAACGCGATCTTGCAGGATGTCGGGAAAGCGCACCAGCAGCGGCAACGAAAGGCCGCTCTGGCGCAGTTCGTCGACCTGTTCGAACAGGTCGATCGGCGTGCTATCGGGGCCATTTGGCCGAACTTCGACGCGCCCGGCCTCGTTGATGGCAAAGTAGCCGGCGCCCCAATGGCGAATCCCGTAAACACTGCGGCTGTCGGCCACGGTCCATTGGCTGCCATCGTCTTTGCGTGTGCGTCGTACGGACATTGAAGTCCCCTATCTGAAAAGTCGAACACTGCCTGGCATCGAGGCCTGGGCAGTGTGGAATCTGGAAATGACGATCGATCCGTGCCCAGGGTAGACCCATGTAGCCGGAACGAGTTTAGAAAGCGTTGGGCAAAAACGCGCAGCGGTCTCAGCCGCCAGACTTTTTCGCCTTGAAGCCCTGCTTGATCAGCTCGGCGAGCAGCAGCTCGACGTGATCACCCTGGATCTCGATGACTCCGTCCTTCAAGGCGCCACCGGTGCCGCAGCGGCGCTTGAGCGTGGCGGCCAGTGCCTTGAGGGGTTCGAGGGGCAGCGGGACACCGCTGATGGTGGTCACGGTCTTGCCGCCGCGGCCCTTGCTTTCGCGGCGCACACGGGCGATGCCATCCCCTTCGGGAATGAGCGTCTGTTTGCAGATGCAGTCATCCACCGGCTTGCTGCAGTCCGGGCAATGCCGGCCAGCGTCGGTGGAAAACACGAGGCCGCCAAGGGCGGCGAAGGATGAGGCTTTCTTGGCCACTTTTGTTCCTCTTGCTTGAGGACAAAAAACCGGTCGGCACGCACTTGCCACCGACCGCGAAGCCCCACTCTGGCAGGGGCAGCGCTACTGCCGAAATTGTTGCGGCAGCCCGAAAAGGCCGCGCAGTGTAACGATAAATCCGCCGCCTGCTAAGTCCCGGATTGCGCCATTTTTCAAAGCTTTCGCGACGTTACGCCCGGCGGTCGAGATAACGCTGCAGCGCCGACAGCGAATCAGGACAGTAGGGCCGTTGCCGGCTGTCCGCCAGAGCCTGCGCCAGGGTCAGGAAACGAGCCTCGATCACCTCCTCGGGCTGCAGGCGCAAAGGCCCGTCGGAGACCGCTGAAAACACCGCGCACCACAAGCGGTTGCCCGGCTGGTCGAAGAAGAATCTTTCATGCAAGCGCAGCTCGACGCCGCAGATGCCCAGTTCTTCTTCAAGCTCGCGGGCGGCGGACTCGGCGTAGCTCTCGCCGGCCATCACCATGCCACCTGCGGCGACGTCCCAGTAACCCGGGTAGATGGCCTTGCTCAAGGTGCGCCGGTGCACGCACAACTGCCCGGCGCTGTTGAACAGCAGGATATAGGTCCCGCGCCCGATCAGGCCACGCTCGCGCAACTCGGCGCGTGGCAGGGCGCCCAGGGGCTGGTCGGTCTCATCCACCCAGGCAATCAGCTCGGCGTCGGAGGCCGCACGGTGCGCAGCCTCCGCAGGGCTCATGGGCATTAGCCTTGCGACAGCAATTGACGCAGATCGATCACCGCCGCGTTGGCCCGGGAAATGTAGTTGGCCATCACCAGCGAGTGGTTGGCCCACATGCCGAAGCCGCTGCCGTTGAGCACCATCGGGCTCCACAGCGCTTCCTGCGAGGCTTCGAGTTCACGGATGATCTGGCGCACGCTGACCGTGGCGTTCTTCTTGGCCAGCACGTCGGCGAAGTCCACTTCGATGGCGCGCAGCAGGTGCGACAGCGCCCAGGCCTGGCCGCGGGCTTCGTAGAACACGTTGTCGATCTGCATCCATGGCGTCTCGACCACTTCCTCGTCAAGCTGCGGCGCCTGGCCTGCGACCACGGTCTCGGTCTTCAGGGTGCTGTTGAGCTTGACCCGGCCGACGCTGGCCGAAAGGCGCTGGGACAAGGAGCCCAGGCGGGTGGCAACGTCGCCGAGCCAGTTGTTCAGGTTGTCGGCGCGGGTATAGAAGATCGCGTTGTTGTCGCCGCTTGCCAGGCGTGCCTGGTAGCGGTTCAGGGAGTTGATGCCTTCCTGGAACTCCGACTCGCTCGAGGGCAGGATCCAGCTCTTGTTGTCGAAGTTGAAGCGTGGCTCGGCCTTGGCCAGGTCAGCGTCCTCGGTGGACTGCGACTGGGAGCGGGCGAAGTCCTTGCGCAGGGCGCGGCTCAGGTCACGCACCTGTACCAGCACGCCGTATTCCCAGCTGGGCATGTTGTCCATCCACAGGCCTGGCGGGAAGCGGTCATTGGAAATGTAGCCGCCCGGCTTTTGCAGCAAGGTGGTGGCGACCGTCTTGAGGGTCTCGATGGTGGTATAGCCGATGACCATCTGCTGGTTGCTGCGCTGTGCCTGCGATTGCGCGGTCTGCTGGACCGGGAACAGCTCGGGCTCCTGGCTCCAGTACCAGCCCAGGCCGATGCACACCAGCAGGTACAAGCCGATCAGGATGCCCAATGCCCGGCTGAACAAGCCGCCAAAGTAGCTGCGCGTGGCGCTGGTGCGGGTATCGGCACGCTCGCGCGCCTCGGCTTTTCCGGTACGGTTTTTCCAGTCCAGCATGGCATTGTCCTTATCAGTCACGTCGGTTCAGGAGCTTGGACCGCAGGCGTCGGCGAGGGTGCCGCGGCAAGCACGCGACCTGCACTATAAAGCAAGCGAAGAGGCCAGCAAGAATATCAAGCCAGATTTTGGCAAATGGCCATCACCGTCATGACGGCGTCACACAGGCGCAATACGGTCAGCACTCCCGATTCCCTCCCGCTGGAAGTTCATGGCTATGCGCCTGAAGTGGCTGACCAATTTCAACACCCTCTTGCTGGTAACCGTCTGCATCGCCCTGGGCGCCACATTGTGGTGGTCGCAGCAGGCACTGCAGCGCCCCTACCAGCTGATGGAGCGTTACCTGGGGCTGTCGCAGCAGTTCCAGAACCAGGCAGCGCGCAACATCCAGGCCTACCTGGCCGGCGGCGACGCCGTGCGCCATGCCGCCGCGGTAGAGGCCAACGCGGCCTTGCAGGCGCAGCTCGACGACTGGCCCGCAGACCTTGCCACCGAGTTGCGTCCAGGCCTGGACAGTCTTCAGGCCTTCACCAACAACGAGCTGCTGGCCGCCGGCAAGCTGGCAGGCGATCGCCAGGCGTTGCTGCAACAGGCCGAGCGCGAACTGGGCGCCAACCTCGAACAGCTCGCCGCCTATGCCCGCGACAGTGCCAGCAGCGATGCCGGCCGCTACCTGCCTGCGCTGCTCGATGCCGCCATTCACCTGGGGCGCCTGTCGCTGGCCCGGGACAAGCTGGTCAGCCGTGGCCAGGCGGAGCTGGCCCAGGAGGTCGAGCGCGAGCTGGCCCTGATCCGCACCCAGGCCCAGGTCATCGATGCCCTGCCCTTGCTCGGCGTGACCCGGGCGGCCGAGTCTGGTGCCGACGACTTCGCCGCCCTCATGGGCCTGCAGACCCAGGCCAGCGCACAGCAGGAAGATGTCGCGGTGGCGCTCAAGCGCGAGCTGCACAGCCTGCTTGACCGCTATCCCGCCGAGCTGCAACGCACCCGCGAGCAGATCGAACGCCACGGTGCCTTGGCCAGCAGCACCGGCGCGCGACTCGAGTCCGTGCAACAGGCGATCGCCGCGCTCGAACCCCAGATACGCCGCCAGCACGGGCTGATCCAGGGCGAAGTGCGGATCATCCAGGGCATGATGATCGGCCTGATCCTGCTGATCGCGCTGCTGATCGATACCTTGCAGCGGCGCCTGGCCGGCACGCTCACAGGCCTTGTCCCGGCCCTTTCGCAGTGGGCCGAGGGCGACTTCGGCCAGGCCATCGCGCTGGGCAAGACCAACCGCGAACTGCACGACATCCAGGAATCGCTCAACCGCTTGCGCCAGTACCTGGTGGAGCTGGTGGGTACCCTGCGGCATAACGCCGAGCAGGTCGCGGGCAGCAGCCACGCGCTGGCCGGCATGAGCAGCGCCTTGCATGAGGGCGCCGAGCGCCAGGCCGGCGATACCGCGCAGATCCGCGACGCGCTGGGCGAGCTGGAGGCGACCATCCAGCAGGTGGCGGGCGATGCCAGCGCGGCGGCCGCGGCCAGCCACGATGCGGGCCGGGCGGTGCAGCAGGGTCAGGCGGTGATCGGCCAGAGCCTGTCGGGGCTGCGCTCGCTGGTCGATGAGGTACAGGGCAATGCACGCACGATCGAACAGCTGGCCGAGGAATCGGCAACCATCGGCAGCGTACTGACCGTGATCCGCTCGATTGCCGAACAGACCAACCTTCTCGCCCTCAATGCTGCCATCGAGGCCGCCCGCGCGGGCGACATGGGCCGGGGCTTCGCAGTGGTGGCCGACGAAGTTCGCTCGCTGGCCCAGCGAACCACCGGCGCCACCGGCGAGATCCAGGCCTTGATCGACCGGCTGCAGCAGGCTGCGCGCGAATCGGTCGATGGCATGCGTACCCAATTGCAGCATGCCGAGGCGACTGCAGGTCAGGCGCAAGCGGCCGATGGGGCGCTGGACCAGATCGTCAGTGCCATTGGCACCATTGCCGACACCGCCACCCGTATCGCTGACGTGACGGCGCAGCAGACCGGCGCGGTCAGCGAGATCCGCGGCCATAGCGAGCGGATCCATGGCTTGGGCGAGGATAACCTTCAGCGCATCGGCGAAGGACGTCAACAGGGCGAGCAGTTGCTCAGGCTGGGAGGTGAACTGAGCACCATGGTGCGGGCTTTCCGCCTCTGACGCCGGGGCTGCCCCGGCAAGTCAGGCTGCGTGGCGGCCCCATCAGTGCGCAAGTCCGTTATCATGCGCGCACGTTCGACCCTCGCGAGACCACCATGCGCCGCCTGTTTTTCCTGCTGTTCCTGCTTGTGGCCGCTCCAGCCTTTGCCGCCGGCCTGCTGGACAACCGCCCCAGCGCCACCCTGGGCGCTGCGTCGCCGGACAACGGTGCCGACTTTCTTCCGGTGCGCGAAGCCTTCAAGCTGAGCCGCGTCGAGGGCGATGCACAGACCGTCAGGCTGCGCTTCGTCGCCGCCGACGGCTACTACCTCTACCGCCACCGTTTCCAGTTTCGCAGCGAGCCGGCCGACATCGCGCTGGGCACCCCGCGCATCCCGCCCGGACAGGCCAAGCACGATGAGTTCTTCGGCGATGTCGAGGTGTACCACGGCATCCTCGACATCGAGCTACCCCGCCCGGCCGCCGACTCGCGGGCATTCGACTTGCTGGTCACCTACCAGGGCTGCGCCGACAAGGGCCTGTGCTACCCGCCCGAGACCCAACGCCTGAGCATCGACGGCACGGGCGGTGCAGCCAGCACTGCGACCACAGTCGGCACCGGCTGGACCTGGCGGTCGTTGCTGTTGTTCTTCCTGGCGGGCCTGGGCCTGACCTTCACGCCCTGCGTGCTGCCCATGCTGCCGATTCTCACCGGCGTGGTGCTGCGCGGCCAGGTTGGCGGCTGGCGCGGCCTGAGCCTGTCACTGGCCTACGTGTTGCCAATGGCCGCCTGCTTCGCGCTGCTCGGCGCGCTGATGGGGGTGTTCGGCGCCGGGCTGAACCTGCAGGCACGCTTGCAATCGGCCTGGGTGCTGGTGCCCTTCTCACTGTTCTTCGTGCTCTTCGCCCTGGCCATGTTCGGCCTGTTCGAGCTCAGGTTGCCGCAGGCGCTCAGCAGCCGCCTGGATCGGGTGGCCGGGCAGACCAAGGGCGGCTCGCTGCTGGGCGCGGCGGTGCTGGGGGTGCTTTCCAGCCTGCTGGTATCGCCCTGCGTCTCGGCGCCGCTGGCGGGCGCCTTGCTGTATATCAGTGCCAGCGGCGATGCCGTGGGCGGTGCGCTCAAGCTGTTCGCCCTGGGCCTTGGCATGGGCGCGCCCTTGCTGCTGGTGGCCACCGGTGGTGCCGCCTGGCTGCCCAGGAGCGGCCCCTGGATGGAGACGGTCAAGCATGCGATCGGCGTACTGCTGCTGGCGCTGGCCATCGGCCTGCTCAGCCGGGTGCTGCCGGGACCGGCGACCCTGCTGCTGATCGGCCTGCTGGCCGTGGGGGTCGCGGTGTTCCTCGGCGCCCTGGAGTTTATCGTCAAGCCACCGCGCCAGCGTCTTGCGCAACTGTTGGGCCTGGTGCTGCTGTGCTACGGCCTGGCCTGCTGGTATGGCGCCCTCAGCGGCCAGGGCGATCCGCTGCGTCCCCTGCCCCAGGCGGGCGTTCTCGGCACCGCCAGCGCACCGACCGCGCAGGCCACCGACGCCTGGCAGACACTCTCGACACCCGCCGCGCTCGACGCGGCGCTGGCAGACGCCAAGGCAGCCGGCCAGCCCGTGCTGCTCGACTGGTATGCCGACTGGTGCATCAGCTGCAAGGTCATCGAGCGCGAAGTGCTGCAGGCACCACAGGTCATCTCCAGGCTGGACGGCTTGCGCCTGCTGCGCTTCGACATTACCCAGAGCAATGCCGAACAACGCGAACTGCTCGATCGCTATCAGCTGTTCGGCCCCCCTGCGCTGCTGTTCTTCGCCTCGAACGGTAGCGAACAGCGTGACGACAGGGTGGTAGGCGAGGTAAAAGCCGAGGAATTCGCCGAACATCTCTCGCGCACGCGCAGCAAACTGGGGCTATAACTTCCCCAGCCTGGAAATTTCCCGCAGGAGTGACCAGATCCAGCCACCCGGTCACATACTTTGCGCGAATCTCTGTAATCGTGCTGCCTATTGCAGGGAACTGGACACTCGCTGCGGCTTGCGGCATAGTCGCCGCGCTAGCCCATTCGCTCCACGTCCAAGGAAACCGCAGATGGCAACCCTACTGGTCCTGCACGGCCCCAACCTGAACCTGCTGGGCACTCGCGAGCCTGGCGTCTATGGCGCCGTGACCCTGGCCCAGATCAACCAGGACCTGGAGCAACGTGCCCGGGCCGCGGGCCATCATCTGCAGCACCTGCAAAGCAATGCCGAGTACGAGCTGATCGACCGCATCCATGCCGCGCGCAACGAAGGCGTCGACTTCATCCTGATCAACCCGGCGGCTTTTACCCACACCAGTGTCGCATTACGTGACGCTTTGCTGGCGGTGAGCATCCCATTCATCGAAGTGCATCTGTCCAACGTGCACAAGCGTGAACCTTTTCGCCATCACTCCTACTTCTCCGATGTCGCGGTAGGGGTGATTTGCGGCCTGGGCGCCAGCGGTTACCGGCTGGCCCTGGAGTCTGCCCTGGAGCACCTGGCCGCCAACGCAGCATCCTGATGACGAGACCACGGCCCATCTGGCCGGGCTCACAAGAAACGTTTTCCAGACGTTTTTAAAATTACGCCTTTGACCCGAACCTTGGGAGTTGATGATTAATGGATATCCGTAAAGTCAAGAAACTGATCGAACTGCTGGAAGAGTCTGGCATCGACGAGCTGGAGATCAAGGAAGGCGAGGAGTCGGTACGTATCAGCCGTCACAGCAAGACTCCAGCCGCGCAGCAATACTTTGCCCCGGCGCCGATGGCCGCCGCTCCGGCAGCCGCAGCCCCAGTCGCCGCGCCAGTGGCCGATGCCGCCCCGGCAGCACCGAAGCTCAACGGTACCGTTGCCCGCTCGCCAATGGTCGGCACCTTCTACCGCAAGCCTTCGCCCACCTCGCCGAACTTCGCTGAAGTCGGGCAGACCGTGAAGAAAGGCGACACCCTGTGCATCGTCGAAGCGATGAAGATGATGAACCACATCGAGGCCGAAGCCAGCGGCGTGATCGAGTCCATCCTGGTGGAAGACGGTCAGCCGGTCGAGTTCGACCAGCCGCTGTTCACCATCGTTTGACCCAGGGAGAACCTTCGATGTCTGCGAAGCTGGAAAAAGTCCTGATCGCCAACCGTGGGGAAATTGCCCTGCGGATCCTGCGTGCCTGCAAAGAGCTGGGCATCAAGACCGTTGCCGTGCACTCCACGGCTGACCGCGAACTGATGCACCTGGGCCTGGCAGACGAGTCGGTCTGCATCGGCCCTGCGGCATCCAAGGATTCCTACCTGCACATCCCGGCGATCATCGCCGCTGCCGAAGTGACAGGCGCCACCGCGATCCACCCTGGCTATGGCTTCCTCGCGGAAAACGCCGACTTTGCCGAACAGGTGGAAAAGTCCGGCTTTGCCTTCATCGGCCCCAAGGCCGACACCATCCGCCTGATGGGCGACAAGGTGTCGGCCAAGGACGCGATGATCAAGACTGGCGTGCCGACCGTACCGGGTTCCGACGGCCCACTGCCCGAAGACGAAGAGACCGCGCTGGCGATCGCCCGCAAGGTTGGCTACCCGGTGATCATCAAGGCCGCCGGCGGCGGCGGTGGTCGCGGCATGCGCGTGGTGCACAAGGAAGAAGACCTGATCTCCTCGGCCAAGCTGACTCGCACCGAAGCCGGTGCCGCGTTCGGCAACCCGATGGTCTACCTCGAGAAGTTCCTGACCAACCCGCGCCACGTGGAAGTCCAGGTGCTTTCCGACGGCCAGGGCAACGCCATCCACCTGGGTGACCGCGACTGCTCGCTGCAGCGCCGCCACCAGAAGGTACTCGAAGAAGCCCCTGCCCCGGGCATCGACGAGAAGGCCCGCCAGGAAGTCTTCAAGCGTTGCGTCGACGCGTGCGTCGAAATCGGCTACCGCGGCGCGGGCACGTTCGAGTTCCTCTACGAGAACGGCAGCTTCTACTTCATCGAGATGAACACCCGTGTCCAGGTGGAGCACCCGGTTTCCGAGATGGTCACCGGCATCGACATCGTCAAGGAGATGCTCAGCATCGCCGCTGGCAACAAGCTGTCGCTGCGCCAGGAAGACGTGGTGATCCGTGGCCACTCGCTGGAGTGCCGGATCAACGCCGAGGACCCGCGCAAGTTCATCCCGAGCCCAGGCACGGTCAAGCACTTCCATGCCCCTGGCGGCAATGGCGTGCGGGTGGATTCGCACCTGTACAGCGGCTACGCGGTTCCGCCGAACTACGACTCGCTGATCGGCAAGCTGATCACCTACGGCAAGGATCGCGACGAGGCCATGGCGCGCATGCGCAATGCCCTGGACGAGATCATCGTCGACGGGATCAAGACCAACATCCCGCTGCACCGCGACCTGGTGCGCGATGAAGGTTTCTGCAAGGGCGGCGTGAATATTCACTACCTCGAGCACAAGCTGGCCAACCAGGAGTGATCCTGGCATGAAATGAAAAAACCCCGGCCTGGTGCCGGGGTTTTTCATGCCTGCAGCAAGCCGACGGCCCCGCTCGCTGCCCTACGGGGATCGCGACACGGCGACGCCGCTACAGTAAACTGCCGGGCTACGCAGCCTAGGGCTGCTCCCCCTTACGATTTACCAAAGGTGCCCGCCATGCCCTGGCTGCAAGTACGTCTGGCCATCAGCCCGGAACAAGCCGAAACCTACGAAGACGCCTTGCTCGAAGTCGGCGCCGTCTCCGTGACCTTCATGGACGCCGAGGACCAGCCGATCTTCGAGCCGGACCTCAATACCACGCCGCTGTGGTCCAATACCCATCTGCTGGCGCTGTTCGAGGCAGATGCCGAGCCCGAGGCCGTGTTCGCCCACCTACGCCTGTTGACTGGCGCCGAGCTGCCCGAGCACCAGGCCGAGGTGATCGAGGACCAGGACTGGGAACGCAGCTGGATGGACAACTTCAAGCCGATGCGCTTCGGCCGCCGCCTGTGGATCGTGCCGAGCTGGCATGAAGCGCCGGATGCCGACGCGGTCAACCTGTTGCTCGACCCGGGCCTGGCCTTTGGCACCGGCACCCATCCGACCACCGCCCTGTGCCTGGAATGGCTCGACGGGCAGCAGCTCGAAGGCGTCCAGGTGCTGGACTTCGGCTGTGGCTCGGGCATCCTGGCCATCGCCTCGCTGCTGCTTGGCGCCCGCGAAGCGGTCGGTACCGACATCGACGTGCAGGCGCTTGAAGCCTCGCGCGACAATGCCGGTCGCAACGGCATCGCCGAGGCGCGCCTGGCCTTGTACCTCCCGGAACAGATGCCGTCCATGCAGGCCGATGTGCTGGTCGCCAACATCCTTGCCGGGCCGCTGGTCTCGCTGGCGCCGCAACTGTCCACGCTGGTGCGCCCGGGCGGCCTGCTGGCGCTGTCGGGCATCCTCGCCGAACAGGGCGATGAAGTGGCTGCCGCCTACGCCGCCGACTTCGAGCTGGACCCACTCGTCGTGCGCGACGGCTGGGTGCGGATCAGTGGCCGGCGCCGTCAGGCCGGCCTGGAATAACTCGCTGCATAACCTCGGATCGCCGCATGACCGACAGTTTCGTCACTCAGTGCCCCCATTGCCAGACCAGTTTTCGCGTCACGCATCACCAGCTGAGCCTGGCCGGGGGCGTGGTGCGCTGCGGTGCTTGCCTGCAGGTCTTCAATGCCGCCAGGCAGCTGCTCGAACAGAGCGCCGCCACAGACGCTTCCGCTACGCCACAAGCGGCGCCAATGGCCAGCGACCCCTTGCTCGAGCAGCCGCCGCGGCAGGACAGCGAGCCGTCGCTGGACGATCTCGACCTTGACCAGGAACTGGCCCGCCTCGAACGCCGCTCCGGCATCCGCGACCGCCGTGCAGAGGCAACCGACGAGCGCCTGCATGCCCGGCGCGACGAGCCGGACACCGACGAGCACGACGCTGGCGACGTGCCGTTCGGCAATGCCCGCGACGGTCATCTTGAACCCGACCTGCCGCAAGAGCCTGTCCCGCCGCTCATCGTGGAGCAGGCGCTCGACCCCGAGCCTGCGCCCGGTGATCGCACCGAGCCTTCGCTGAGCAGCCTTGAGCTCGAGGACGACGACCAGGCCCAGGCCGAGCAACGCGACAGCGCCAGCCTTAGCGCGACTGTCAAGCCGTCCTCTTCTGGCGCTGCCCTGCCCGATGAAGCCGAGGAACGCCTGGAACCGGGCCTGGTGGCCCATGCCGAGCGCCCGGGACGCAAGGAACACCTCGTCGACGTGGTCGACGACCCGCTGCGGCTCGACTGGCAAAAGCCCAAGCCCGACTGGCGCAAGCGCCTGTTCTGGGGTGGGCTGGTCGTACTGGCGGCCGGACTGCTGGCGTTCCAGTACCTGTGGTTCCATTTCGACGAGCTGGCCCGCCAGGACCGCTACCGGCCATGGTTCCAGCAACTGTGCCCGGCCGTGGGCTGCAGCGTGCCGACCCGGGTGGACATCGCCCGGATCAAGAGCAGCAACCTGGTGGTACGCAGCCACCCGGACTTCAAGGGCGCCCTGATCGTCGACGCGATCATCTATAACCGTGCGCCCTTCGCCCAGCCATTCCCGCTGCTCGAGCTGCGCTTTTCCGACCTCAACGGCCAGTTGATCGCCAGCCGGCGCTTCAAGCCCGCCGAATACCTCAGTGGCGAGCTGGCCGGGCGCGGCGAGATGCCCAGCCAGACGCCGATCCACATCGCCCTGGATATCCTCGACCCGGGCCCGAGGGCGGTCAACTACAGCCTGAGCTTCCGCTCCCCCGAATAGCAGCGACAAGCTGCAAGCTGCAAGAAAAAGCGGATCGGCGCGCCGCCTGCTTTTTCTTGAAGCTTGCGGCTTGCGGCTTTCCGTTATAAGCCCCGAGCTGTTCAGATTTTATCCAAATCCATCTTTATCCGGTCACCGAGAGCGGGTATCATGCGATCCCTTTTTCGAACTCCAATGATCCGGCCCCACAACAGGGAATTCCTATGTCGGCGGTACGCATCGGCCCCTACACACTGCAGAACAACCTGATCCTCGCGCCCATGGCCGGGGTCACGGACCAGCCTTTCCGCCTGCTGTGCCAACGCCTGGGCGCGGGCATGGTGGTGTCCGAAATGGTGTCCAGCGACATGAGCCTGTGGAACAGCCGCAAGTCGCGCCTGCGCCGCATCCACGAAGGCGATCCCGAGCCGCGCTCGGTACAGATCGCCGGTGGTGACGCACAGATGCTGGCCGCGGCGGCCCGGGCCAACGTCGAGGCCGGTGCGCAGATCATCGATATCAACATGGGCTGCCCGGCGAAAAAAGTCTGCAACAAAGCGGCGGGCTCTGCTTTATTGAGGGATGAAGCACTGGTCGCCGAGATCCTCGATGCCGTTGTCGGCGCCGTGGATGTCCCGGTGACCTTGAAGATCCGCACCGGCTGGGACCGGGCGAACAAGAACGGCCTGAATGTGGCAAGGATTGCCGAGCAGGCCGGCATCCAGGCGCTGGCGGTGCATGGCCGCACACGCGCCGACCTGTACACGGGCGACGCCGAGTACGACACCATCGCAGCCATCAAGCAGGCGGTGTCGATCCCGGTTTTCGCCAATGGCGACATCACCTCGCCGCAGAAAGCCCGCGCCGTGCTGGATGCCACCGGCGTCGACGGCCTGCTGATCGGCCGGGCCGCACAGGGCCGGCCGTGGATCTTTCGCGAGATCGAGCATTACCTGCGCAGCGGCGAGCAACTGCCGGCGCCGGGACTGGATGAGGTTGAACAGATTCTGCTGGAGCACCTGGCCGCGCTGCACGCCTTCTATGGCGAGGTGATGGGTGTGCGTATCGCTCGCAAGCATGTGGGCTGGTACCTGGCAACACGGCCGGGCGGCAGGGAGTTTCGTGCCCGGTTCAACGCTTTGGAAGATACGCAAGCGCAGTGCGCCAACGTTCGCGAGTTTTTCGGCGAGCGTCGACAGAGCCTTGAGACAGAGGACGGACAAGGGGTGGCCGCATGACGATGATGACCGAGACTTTAGTGAGTGGAACAACGCCCGTGAGCGACAACGTCAACCTCAAACAGCACCTGAACACGCCGAGC
>JAQZAY010000451.1 GCA_029239415.1 Pseudomonas sp.
CGTGGCCTTGCAGGGCAGCGGCATAGGCATGGCCGAGGTCGGCAATCAGCAGCGGGTTCGACCAGGCGTCTGCAACGATGTGATGTAGGCACAACAGCAACACGGCACCGCCGGGGTAGCGCAGCAGACTGGCGCGCAGCAGAGGTGCCTGCCCCAGGTCGAAGGGTACGGCGACGCGTTGGCGCAGGGCTGCTTGCAGCTCTGTGTCGTCAGGCAGGTCGACGCATTCCAGATGAAATTCCACCTCGGGATCGATGACCTGCAGAGGTTGCCCATCGACCTGCACGAAACGCGTGCGCAGGCTGGCATGGCGCTCGATCAGTCGGCGCAGGGCGGCCTGCAAGGCCTGGACATCCGGCTGGCCTTGAATCTGCAATGCACGAGCCGAGTTATAGGCCGGGCTGTGTACGTCATATTGTTGAAGAAACCACAAACGGAGCTGGGCGAACGACAGCGGCGCCGGTCCATCTTCGGTGCGGCGGACCGGCCCGCTGGGTGTGGCTGGCGCTGCATCGTCCAGTCCTTCGTCATCCAGTAACAGGGCAAGCAACTCGTCGCGGTCGATATCGGTCATGGTCAATCCAGTTCGCAAAAGAGGGGGCCGACCGGGGCCGGCCCGGTGTCAGTGGGCGGCCAGCCCTTTGGCGGCCAGGGCCTGGGCGCGCAGGTTGGCGCGCTCTTCGTCGCTCAGGCTGTCCAGCTCTCGGCGCAGACGGGCGATCTTCTCGAGGCGCGCCGGATCGGCGAGTTCACCAAGGGCGGCGGCCAGGCGGGCGGCGTCGGGGTGGTCGAACACCAGGCCCGGCGGCACTTCGAGCTTGAACAGGGTGCGCAGGCGCGCGACCAGCTTGATCACCAGCAGCGAGTGGCCGCCGGCCTCGAAGAAATCGTCGTCCACACCCAGCGTCGCAGGTGCACAGCCCAGCAGGTCGGCCATGGCATCGCGCAGACAGGCTTGCAACTCGTTCTGCGGCGCCCGCGCCGGCGTCCGACGCAGCGGCTGGCCGGGATCGGGCAAGGCATGACGATCGATCTTGCCGTTGGCCAGACGCGGCAGGCTGGGCACCGCGAGCAGACGCGTCGGGCACAGTGCCTCGGGCAGGCGCTCGGCCAGTGCCGCCAGTAGCGGCTGCAGGGCGTCATCGGCCTGGCCCTGGGCGAGTACGACGTAGGCGATCAGGCTGGCCATGCCTTCACTGGGTGCCCACAGCCGCGCAACGGCCTGCTCGACGCCGGGCAGGGTCAGCAGCGCCGCCTCGATTTCGCCGAGCTCGATGCGCTGGCCGCGCAACTTGACCTGATCATCCCGGCGTCCCACCAGTTGCAGGCCACCTTCGGCGCGGTAGCGACCCAGATCCCCGGAGCGATACAGGCGCTGGCCTGAGTGGAAGGGATCGTCGATGAAACGGTCGGAATCGACCTGGTCCAGATAGCCACGGCACAACTGCGCACCACCGATGTACAGCTCGCCCAGGGCACCGGTGGGCACCAGGCGCAGGCGCTCGTCGAGCAGATAGACGCGGTTGCCCGCGAGCACGCGACTCAGCGGGACCCGCTCATCGTGGTCCGGCGCGTCCGCCCGCACGGGGTGGTAGAGCACACCGACGGTGGTTTCGGTCGGACCATAGTGGTTGAACAGGCGCAACGACGGCGCTTGCTCGCGCAGTTGCTCGACCAGCCTGCGCGGCGTGGCTTCGCCGCCGAAAATCAGCGTGCCGGGCAGCGGCGCCAAGCCGTTGTCCAGCAGCGCGGCGAAGTGCGACGGCACGAACTTCGCCACGTCCGGGCGCTCTCGAGCCAAAAAGCGGCCGAAGGCGGCACCCTCGGCAAGATCCGCCTCAGTGGCGATGACCAGCTCGGCGCCCACCTGCATTGCACCGAACAGCAAGGTATGGCCAAGGTCGACGCTCAATGGGCTGGTCAGCGCCAGACGCATGCCAGGCGCCAGGCCCAACGCTTCACTGGCCGCCTGGGCATAGTTGCGCAGCGCACCGTGTTCGACGAGCACACCCTTCGGCGCCCCGGTCGAGCCGGAAGTGAACAGCAGATACGCAAGGTGCTGATCGGTGAGCTGCGGCGGCTGGAACGGCAGCGGTTCTTCACTTCCCGCCTGCACCAGGCTCGCGCTCGGCCAAGGCCCCTGGGCGCTGCTCGACCCAGGATCACACAGCAACAGCGCCGGCGCTGCCCGGCTCAGCAGGTCGCGGCGGCGCTCGGCGGGCCAGCTCGGTTCCAGCGGCAGGTAGTACGCGCCGACGCTGAGGACGGCGAAAATATGCAGCACGGCCTGCAGCGAGCGCTCGCTTTCGATGGCCACGCACTGGCCGACGCCGACCCCCTGCCCTTGCAGCCAGCCGGCTCGGTGAGTCACGGCCTGGTGCAGCGCGGCGTAATCGAGGGACTGTTGGCCATCACTGAGGGCGATGGCCTGCGGGGTTTGCCGGGCATGCCGAGCGAGCCGCTGGGGCAGCCACTCGCCCGCCGCTGCCGTCTCGTTGGGGGCCAGGGCCAACAGGCGTTGGCGCTCATTCGTGCCCACCGGATCGAGATCGGCCAGGGCCACGGCGCCATCGACCGGCAGGGTGTGCAGCAAGGTGCGCAGTTGTTCCAGCAGCCCCTCCAGGCTGGCGGCGCTGTAAGCAGCCCCGCTGGCCTCGATGGCCAGGTGCAGGGTGCCGCCCCAGACGCGTGCGCGCAGCAGCAGTTCGAAGGCCGGACGGCTCGGGTAGGCCAGCACCTGCTCGGGCGCAAGGCGCGCGTGCTCGAAGACGAACCCGGCCCGCAGTGGCGCGGTGCTGGTGGGTGACTGGATCGGGCAGTATTCCTGCCAGCCGAGATGATCGGCCAGACGACCTTCGGCCTGTTGCGACCATTGGGCGAAGAGCGCCGCAGGGTCGAGTTCGACACGCAGCGGCAGGACTTTTTCGAAAACCCCCAGGGTGTCTTCGAAGTGATCGTAGTCGCTGCGGCAATCGTGCAGCCAGCCACCGACGAACGCCTGCTGCCCGCTCAGGCGTCCCAACAGCACCCACCACAACCCTTGCACAACGAAGTCCAGC
>JAQZAY010000452.1 GCA_029239415.1 Pseudomonas sp.
CCCACGCCTTCGCCGGCCAGGAAACGGATGCCTGGTTCGTCGAGCAGGCGCACCTGGGTGTAGAGCAGCGCGCCGTGGGTGACATCCGGATCGTCGCCGCCATCCTTGAGGGTGCCTGCTTCGGCGCCCAGGGCGTTGCGTCGACAGAACTCCAGGCGCATCTGCACCTGCTTGCCCTTGGGCAGCACGATCTGCACCGCATCGCTGGCGCCGTCGCCAAGCAACAGCCGCGCCGCCGCCAGGCTGGTGGCCGTGGCGCAGCTGCCGGTGGTCAGGCCACTGCGCAGCGGCGCCGGCTGCTCGGCGGTTTCTTCACGCATCGCGAGGCTTGACCGCTTCGAGCAAGGTGATTGGCAATGCCTGGCGCCAGGTGTCGAACTCGCCCAGCGGGCGCGCTTGGGCAATGTGCAGCCGGGTCAGCTCGCCGCCATGCTGTTCGCGCCACTGCACCAGGGCCAATTCGCTTTGCAAGGTGACCGCGTTGGCCACCAGTCGCCCGCCGGGCTTGAGCGCTGCCCAGCAGTCCACCAATACGTTTTCGCGGGTCACGCCGCCACCGATGAAGATCGCCTCGGGCCTTTCCAGCCCGGCCAGGGCAGCGGGCGCTCGGCCGCGCACCAGTTGCAGACCCGGCACGCCCAGGGCGTCCCGGTTGTGTTCGATGAAACCCTGCCGATCCTCGTCGGATTCAACCGCAATGGCGCGGCAACTGGAATGGGCACGCATCCATTCAATGCCGATCGAGCCGCAGCCGGCACCGACATCCCACAGCAGCTCGCCGGGCTGGGGTGCCAGGCGGGCGAGGGTGATGGCGCGAACGTCGCGCTTGGTCAACTGGCCGTCATGGCGAAAGGCGGTATCCGGCAACCCAGCCAAGGGTGACAGCCGCAAGGTGTCCGGGCTTGCCAGGCAGTGGATGGCGATCAGGTTGAGTGCGGCAATGTCGTTGAAGTCGTCCACGGCGTGGCCGTCGATCCGGCGCTCGCGCTCGCCGCCCAAGTGTTCGAGCACGCTCATTCGACTGGGACCGAAGCCGCGCTCGCGCAACAATTGCGCAACCGCTTGCGGGCTGCTGCCGTCATTGCTCAGCACCAGCAGGCGTTGTCCGCTATACAAGTGCGCGGCCAGGGCTGCGACCGGGCGCGCGACCACCGACAAGGTGGTGACTTCCTGTAGCGGCCAGCCCAGTCGCGCGGCGGCCAGCGAATAAGAGGAGGGCGAAGGCAGGACGCGCATCTGCTCGACGGGTACCTGGCGCGCCAGGCTGGCGCCGACGCCGTAGAGCATCGGGTCACCACTGGCCAGTACGCACACCGCTTGGCCCGCATCACCGAGTACCGGCGCCAGGCTGAACGGGCTAGGCCAGGCGATGCGAACAGCGCCGATACAAGGCGGCAGCAATTCGAGCTGACGCGGGCTGCCGACGATGCGCTCGGCGCCAAGCAGGGCCCGTCTGGCCAGTTTGCCCAGACCGGCGTAGCCGTCTTCACCGATACCGACCAAGGTCAGCCACGCGGACATGAATATTCCTCATACAAAACTATTCCGACGGGCAGACTTTTCATGCCTTCGGACAAAGCAGGCATAATACCGCGCCTTATCCATTCCAGTGGTTTTTCGCGTGTGCCCGGTACCTTTTTGAGCAAGCCTTGCAATGTTGTCCGCCCCTCGGCATGTCCGGGGTTGCTGCGTATCGTCCAGGCCTTGGATGGCGGCATCTGTCGGATCAAGCTGGCAGGCGGCGAGTTGAGTGCAGACCAGGCCGACGCGGTGGCCGCCGCGGCCGAGCGTTATGCCGACGGCGTCATCGAAGCGACCAACCGCGCCAATCTGCAGATTCGCGGCATCGGTGATCGGCAGCAGGCTTTGATCGAGTGCTTGCTCGAAGCGGGCCTGGGACCGCGCGAGGCGGCCGGCGACGATGTGCGCAACGTCATGCTCAGCCCCAGCGCCGGCATCGACCCGCAGCACGTGGTCGACACCCGTGCGCTGGCGGCGCGAATCATCCACAGCCTGGAAACCGAGGCGCGCTTTCACGCTTTGTCCGCCAAATTCGCCGTGCAGCTTCATGGCGGCGAAAGCCTGGCAATGCTGGAGCATCATCACGACCTGTGGCTGTCGGCGTTCGAACGTGATCGCCAGCGCTGGTGGGCGTTCGGCCTGGCAGGGTGTCCCGGCCGGGATCAGGCGTTGGGCGCGGTGCCTTTCGAGCAGGGGCATGATCTGGTGGTGGCGGTACTGGACCGGTTTCTGGCCCTCGCACGGCCGGAGCAGGCGCGCATGCGCGACCTGCTTGCCGACGCCGACACCACACGAGCCTTCCTCGACACCCTGGGTCTGCCACTGCATCCGCCCGCGATCGATAAACCGGTGGCCACCTTCAAGCTGGGTATCCACCCCCAGTCCCAGCCTGGGTTGAGCTTCATTGCCACCCTGGCCCCCATGGGTCGCCTGACGCCCACGATGCTGCGCGGCGCCGCCCGGCTGGCCCGTGAGCATGGCAACGGCACTTTGCGAATCACGCCCTGGCAAGGGCTTCTGCTGCCTGACTCGAGCCACCCTCGAATAGCACTGGAGGGCCTGGCGGCACTCGGTTTCATCACGGCTACCCAACACCCGCTGGCCGCGCTGATTGCCTGCACCGGCTCGGCCGGTTGTGCCAAAGGCCTGGCCGATACCAAGGCGGACGCCGTTCGCCTGGCGGCCCTGCTGCCCAATCAGGCGCCGCTGAGCGTGCACCTGAGCGGCTGCTCACGCTCGTGCGCGGCGGCCCATGTCGCCCCGGCGACGTTGCTGGCCAGCAGTGCCGGCCATTACGACCTGTATTTGCGCGCCGCCGGGCAGCCCGGTTTCGGCACCCTGCGCGCGCGCCACCTTTCACTGGATGCGGCCGCTGCCCTGTTGCGCGACCGCTCACGGAGCGACACCCATGATTGACTATATCCGCGATGGTCAGGAGATCTATCGCAATTCCTTCGCCATCATTCGTGCCGAAGCGAAGCTGGACGCGATCCCTGCCGACCTGGAAAAACTCGCGGTCCGGGTGATTCACGCCTG
>JAQZAY010000069.1 GCA_029239415.1 Pseudomonas sp.
CTACGTCGAGCCGAGCCGCCAGGAGCCTGGCTGCATCGAGTACCACATGCTGCGCGACCAGCAGGACCCGACCCTGTTCGTGTTCTTCGAGGTGTGGGCGAGCAAGGCGGACCTGGACGTGCATTCCGCCCTGCCGCACATGCAGCAGTTCTTCGAGCAGCGCATGGACTATCTGGAGCGTGATTTCGACATCCAGCAGGTCGAGATGCTCAGCCCGTCCTCGGCTAGCCGTTGACCAGCAGGTGCCCGCCCAGCAATGCCAGGCCAATGAAGAAGCAGCGCCTGAACAGCACAGCGCTGATACGTCGGCGTAGCCACTGCCCGCCCAGCATGCCCAGCAGTGCAGGCACCAGCATCAGCAGCGACGCGCCCAGCTCTGCGCCGCCGAGGGCGTCCTGGCCGGCGAGGCCGATGGCCAGGGCAACGGTCGAGACCGTGAACGACAGTCCCAGGGCCTGGACCATCTCGTCGCGGCTCAGGCCCAGGCTCTGCAGGTAGGGAACCGCCGGCATGACGAAGACGCCGGTGGCCGCGGTGACCACGCCGGTGACCAGCCCACACAGCGGGCCTAACCAGCGTTCACGGTGCTGTGGCGTGCGCGCTCCTGGGCCTGCCAGGCCGTAGAGCGCGTAGGCCACCAAGGCCGCGCCCAGGGCATGCACTGCCCATGGGCCGCTGTCGATGCCGAGCCAGACACTGCCCAGCAACGTGCCGACGAAGATCATCAGCAGCATCGTGCCCAGCCGACGCAGCAGTGCCAGCAGGTGGCCGCCTGTTGCCAGTTGCCACAGGTTGGTCACCGTCGAGGGCACGATCAGCAGGGCCGCGGCCTGCGCCGGGGGCATCGCCAGGCCCAGCAGGCCCATGGCGATGGTTGGCAGGCCCAGGCCGATCACGCCCTTCACCGCTCCCGCCAGCACGAATGTCGCGACCACGAGCAGCGAAAGCACCGGGCCGATGTGGAGATAGAAGTCGAAGAGTGCGTTCACGCGTGGCAATCCTGTGCAAAGGTCCCTGCCGTGATACCACAAGGCGCGATCTCTGGCAGGCGCATTGCGCGCGCAGACAGCTGGACGTCGAGCCCAGGCAACTGCGACCCGCGCGCAGGGCCTATGGTCACGGGTCAAACAATGACTCGTCTGGAGCCCAGCATGTCCGATTTCATCACTGTCCTGCGCGAAACCTGTCCGACCCCGGTACTGGACGCCACCAAGTGGAAGCGCATCGGTGGCGACCCGCACACCATCAACCTCAACGCCTACCTGTCCCAGGACGGCAGCAAGATCATGGGCACCTGGATCTGCACCCCAGGCAAGTTCGAGGTCAACTACGACAAGTGGGAGTTCTGCCATTTCCTCGACGGCTACTGCATCGTCACCCCCGAAGGTGAAGCGCCCAAGCACCTGAAGGCAGGTGACGTGTTCGTGATCGAGCCGGGTATGAAAGGCACCTGGGAAGTGGTCGAGACGGTGCGCAAGTATTTCGTGTTCGCCTAGGGCCGGATCGCGGGCCAGCCGGAAGATGATCCGGCTGGCCCGCGCTACTGGATCGACCCTCAGTCCTTCTTGCGATAACCCTCGACGATGGCCGAGAAGTCCTTGCCCCCGTCACCTCGCAAGCTCATGGCCTGGTACAGCTGCTGCGCCACCGCGCCCAGTATCACCGGCTGATGCACCTGGCGGGCCGCCTCGGTGGCCAGTCCCAGGTCCTTGAGCATCAGTTCGGCGCCAAACCCCCCGGTGTAGCCTCGTGACGCTGGCGCGGCCTCGATGATGCCCGGCCACGGGTTGTAGGTATCGGAACTCCAGCAACGGCCCGTCGAGCTGTTGATGATGCCGGCCAGGACCTGGGTGTCGATGCCCAGGGCATTGCCCAGCGCCATGGCTTCGGACACGCCGATCATCGAGATGCCCAGCAGCAGGTTGTTGCAGATCTTGGCAATCTGCCCGGTCCCTACCTCGCCGCAATGCACGATGTTGCGACCCATCTGCTCGAGCACCGGCTGGAAGGCGGCGAACAGCGCAGGCGTGGCGCCGACCATGAAGGTCAAGGTTCCTGCCGCCGCGCCACCGGTGCCGCCGGACACCGGCGCATCACCCATGTCCACGTCCTTGGCCGCTGCCGCCCGCGAGACATCGCGCGCGGTCTGCGGGTCGATGGTGCTGCAGTCGAGCACCGGGGTACCGGCCCGCACGCCCGCGAGCACGCCATCTTCGCCCAGGTACACACTGCGCACATGCTGCGCGGCCGGGAGCATGGTGATGAGCATCTCGCTGTTGGCCGCCGCGTCGCGAGGCGAGTTGCTGACCTGCCCGCCGAGCTCGGCAAGTTCGGCCAGCACGCGCTGGTTGAGGTCGAACAGGTTCAGTTCATGCCCGGCCTTGATCAGATTGCGGGCCATGGGCGCGCCCATGTTGCCCAGCCCGATGAATGCAATACGCATGGCAAGTCTCCTCAGCGCAGGCTGATCGTGGTGTTCACGCCGTCGTTGACGCTGTCGTCGTCGAACCAGCGGGCGGTCACCGTCTTGGTCTGAGTGTAGAACTGCACCACCTGCTTGCCATACGGCCCGAGGTCCCCCAGCTTGGAACCACGCGAACCGGTAAAGCTGAAATACGGCACCGGCACCGGGATCGGGATATTGATGCCCACCTGGCCGACGTCGATTTCGTTCTGGAACTTGCGCGCCGCCGCCCCGCTCTGGGTGAACAGGCCGGTGCCGTTGCCGAACGGGTTGCGGTTGACCAGCGCAATCGCTTCATCGAGGGTGTCGACCTCCAGCACCACCAGCACCGGGCCGAAGATTTCCTGGGTATAGATCTGCATGTCCGTGGTCACCCCGGAGAACAGGGTCGGGCCGACGAAGTTACCTTGCTCGAAGCCTGGTACCTGGACCCCGCGGCCATCGAGCTCGAGCTTCGCGCCCTCCTGGATACCGCTCTCGATCAAGCCCAGCACCCGTTCCTTGGCACGCTTGGAAACCAGCGGGCCCACGTCGGTGCCGGGCTCGCTGCCAGCATTGACCTTGAGCTTGCCCGCCAGGTCCCTGAGCTCGGGAATCCATTCGCGCGCCTTGCCCACCAGCACCGCCACCGAGGTCGCCATGCAGCGCTGGCCGGCCGCGCCGAACCCTGCGCCAACCAGGGCATTGAGCGTCTGCTCGCGGTTGGCGTCCGGCAGCACCACGGCGTGGTTCTTGGCGCCCATCATCGACTGCACGCGCTTGTTGTGCTGGCTGGCCAGGTTGTAGACGTGGGTGCCGACCTCGGTCGAACCCACGAAGGAAATCGCCTTGATGTCGGGGTGGGTGCAGATCGCGTCCACCACCTGCTTGCCGCCGTGCACCACATTGAGCACACCGGCCGGCACGCCGGCCTCCAGCGCCAGCTCGACCAGCATCATGGTCGACAGCGGGTCCTGCTCGGAGGGCTTGAGCACGAAGGTATTGCCACACACGATCGCCATCGGGAACATCCACAACGGGATCATCGCCGGGAAGTTGAACGGTGTGATACCGGCGCAGACGCCGATGGGCTGGCGCAGGGTGTAGGTATCGACGCCGCTCGCGACGTTCTCGGCAAACTCGCCCATCTGCAGGGTACCGATGGACGCGGCGTGCTCGACCACTTCCAGTCCACGGAAGATATCGCCCTCGGCGTCGGCCAGGGTCTTGCCCTGTTCGGCGCTCAGGGTCTGGGCAATGCGTTTGGAGTGCTCGCGGATCAGCGCCTGCAGCTTGAGCATGATGCGCATGCGGGCACCGACCGGGGTACTGCGCCAGGTCGCGAAGGCGCGCTGTGCGGCCGCCACGGCGGCATCGACCTCCTCACGGGTGGCAAACGGTACGCGCGCCAGCACCTGCTGGGTGGCCGGGTTGACGATATCGCGCCATTCATTGGTCTTGGACTCGACCCACTGGCCATCTATCAGCAGCTTGACCTGCTCGACCTTGGCCTGGTCTGGGGTGTGAGGTGCGTTCATCTGCGCTCTCCTGGAATTATTGTTGGGAACGAGGCTGAATTCGAGTATAGATGTGCAAACTTCCGACAAGAACGCACAAAAAAGCCGGATCATCATGCATAAAAACCTCACGTCCCTAAGCGCGTTGAACTGGGATGACCTGAAGTTCTTTCTTGAAGTGGCACGCACGCGCAAGGCCAGCAGCGCGGCCAAGCGCCTCAACGTCGACTACACCACGGTGTCGCGGCGCATCGGCATGCTGGAGGCGGCGCTAGGCACCCTGCTGTTCGAGAAATCGCGCACCAGCGGCTTTATCGTCACCGCCGAGGGCCAGCGCCTGCTGGGCTACGCCGAGTCGATCGAGAGCACCCTGCACATGGCCTGCGAGCAGGTCTCGGGCTCTGGCGTCGCGCTCTCGGGGCATGTGCGCATGGGCTGCACCGAAGGGTTCGGCAGCTTCTTCATCACCCCGCAGCTGAGTCACTTCGTCGATGCCTACCCGGCGATTACCGTCGACATCCTGCCCCTGCCGCACTTCATCAGCCTGTCGAAGCGCGAAGCCGACATTGTCATCGCTCTGGAGCGCCCTGAACACGGGCCCTATGTGTGCTGCAAGCTGTGCGACTATCGCTTGCGCCTGTACGCCACCCAGGATTACCTGGACAGTCACGAGCCGATCGAGCAAGACAGCGACCTGGCCCGTCATCCGTTCATCAGCTATGTGGACGACCTGGCGTTCAGCTCCGAGTTGCTGTACCTGGCCAATCTCATTCCCAATGCCAACGCGCACTTGCGCAGCACCAGCGTCATCGCGCAGTACACCGCGGCGCTGCAGGGCCGAGGGCTGGCGATCCTGCCGTGCTTCCTGGCGGCGCAGGATCCGCGCCTGGTGACCGTGCTGCCGGACCGGGTGGAGATTACCCGGCAGTTCTGGATGTATTGCCGGGAAGACTTGCGCAAGCTCAAGCGCATTACGCTGCTGTGGGATTACATCCGTGGGGTGACCGAGCAGAACGCGCCCCTGTTGATGGGCGCGAGCCGGGAGATGCGCTTGGGTGATCGATAGCGCGGCCGGCCTCAGACCTGTTCGAGCATCAATCCGGAAATCCGCCGCACCTTGCGCGACACCGCCTCCTCGAAAATGCCCGGCCGCGGCTCGATCAGGCTGAAACAGTGCTTGGCCCGGGTGATGCCGGTATAGACCAGCTCCTTGGTCAGCACTGGATTGAGCGTGTCAGGCAGCACCAGGGCGGTGTGGCTGAACTCCGAGCCCTGTGACTTGTGCACGGTCATGGCGAAGACGGTCTCGACGTCGCTGAGGCGGCTGGGCAGCACGAAGCGCACGCCGCCGCGCCCGTCGTTGCGGGCGAAGGCCACGCGCAGTATCGGCTCGCCGCGCTCGTCAGGCAGGCGCAGGGCAATGCCGATGTCGCCGTTCATGAGCCCCAGGCCGTAGTCGTTGCGCGTCATCAGCACCGGCCGCCCTTCGTACCAGGGCAGGTGGCTGTCGATCAGCCCGGCATTGTTCAGCACCCGCTCGACGCGCTGGTTCAAGCCTGCGACGCCCCAGGGCCCCTTGCGCACGGCGCAGAGCAGCTGGAAGGTCTCGAAGCTTTGCAGCACTTCACCCGCCCAGCCTTCCCAGCGAGGATCATCGCCAGGGGTACCCGGCGCGGGACGCTGCCGGGAGATCGTGTGCAGGTAGCGGCGGTATCCTTGCGGGCCATCGGCACCTCGGCCCAGGCCCTCGAGCAGCAGGCGGTCGAAGGCGCGATCCTGCTCGCCGCGCACAGCCAGGCTGAAGACATCCTCGGGCGCCAGGGTCAGCAGGTCGCGCGCGCGCTGGGCTTGCTGGGTATTGACCAGGCGCGCCAGCTGACCGATGCCGCTGCCCTCGCCAAAACGCCGGGAAAAACGCAGCATCACGACTTGCTGGGCCAGCGGATGCTGCCGCGCGTCGCCGCTGCGCAGGCCGCTGGCGGTCAGGGACTCGCCGCTGACCTGTTCCAGCCAGGCCTGGGTTGCAGGCGTATAGCGACCCTCCTCGGCATCGCGGCACAGGTCCCCCAGCACGGCCCCCGCCTCGACCGAGGCCAGCTGGTCCTTGTCGCCGAGCAGGACAAGGCGCGCCCTGGCCGGCAGCGCGTCGAGCAGGGTAGCCATCATTTCCAGGTCGATCATCGAGGCCTCGTCCACCACCAGCACGTCGAGTGGCAACGGGTTGCCTGCGTGGTGGCGGAAGTGCCGCGAACCAGGCCGGCTGCCCAGCAGCCGGTGCACGGTGCTGACGTCGGTGGGGATCTGCTCGCGTACCTGGACGCTGACCGTCAGGCGCTCGACCTGCTGGCCGATCGACTCGGTCAACCGGGCCGCCGCCTTGCCGGTCGGTGCCGCCAGGCGAATGCGCAAGGGGCGTCCTTGTTCTACCGCCGGAGCCTGGAGCAATGCCAGCAAGCGGACCACGGTAGTGGTCTTGCCCGTGCCAGGGCCGCCCGTGATGATGCTGAACGCCGCGCGGGTGGCCAGGGCACAGGCAAGCTTCTGCCAGTCGACCTGGCCGGGCATGGCGCCATCTTCGAACAGCTGCGCCAGGCGCGAGGGCAGGTCATCGGGGATGGCTTCGCCGTGGGCCAGGCGCTCCTGCAGGGCCGCGTCGATGCGGCGCTCGTAGCTCCAGTAGCGCCGCAGGTACAGCCGTTGTCCACTGAGTACCAGGGGGCGGGAGCCGTGCATGGCCGTGTTGCCGTCGGCCACCAGGGGGCTGGCCGCCACCCGCTGCAGCCAGGTGGACAGGTCCTGGCTGGCCAGCAGCTGCGAGGGCAGCAGCAAGGGGCCCGTCAGCGCATCGCCTTCCGGCGGCAGCGACAGCGCGAAGTCAGGCTCGGCCAGGGTCTGGTCCAGGTCGAGGCAGACATGCCCATGCCCCAGCTGGTGACTGGCCAGTGCCGCGGCCAGCAGCACCAGCGGGTCGCTGCCCGGGGCACGCTCTTCGAGAAAGTTGACGAAGGCTCGGTCCAGGGCGCGCAACCAGCCACGCTCGACCCAGCGGTCGAGCAGCGTGAGCAGGTCGCGGCTGGCCTTCAGGGGCGACAACGCAGCGAGGTGCGCGGCTTCAAGTGGCGTGGGCAGCAGGTCGTTAAGCTGACGGGTCATGGGGCCACTCCAGAAAACAGGTCATGCTGTTCAGGCGCATGCTCGCCACGGAACAGCGCATCGAGTTGCTCGATCAGGCTGCGCGGCGGCTTGACGAAGTACAGGCCGCAGGTTGCCGCCGCAGTCCCGCGCAGGAAGATGAACAGCGCCCCGCCGACGTCACGGTCGTAGTCGTAGCCAGGCAGTCGTGCGCGCAGCTGACGGTGCAGGGCCAGCAGGTAGAGCACGTATTGCAGGTCGTAGCGATGGGCAAGAATCGCCTGCTCCATCGCCAAAGTGCTGTAGGCGGTGTCATCGGGACCCAGCCAGTTGGACTTGTAGTCGGCCACGTAGTAGCGGCCATCGAGCTCGAAGGCCAGGTCGATGAACCCCTTGAACATGCCATTGAGCTGGTTCGGTTGCGCCGCCAGGCGTGCGACACCGTTGTGCGTGTGCTGCGCCACCAGGTGGTCGAGGCGCCCGGCGTCGACCTGATGGCTGGCAAACCAGAACTCCATCTCGATCTGGTAGGTGCGAAGCTGGTCGAGCACCAGCACACGGCCGTCCGGATTCAGCGGCATGGGCTGGACAAGCAGTTGCCGCAGCCACTGGTCAAGCGCGGGAATCCAGCCGGTCCAGCCGCGGCGGTTGCAGCGCCGGCCGACGGTGTGCTCGATCAGCTGGGGATTCTCGCTGACATGGGCGAAGCCTTCGCGTCCCGCCCATTCGAGCAGGCCATGCAGGAAGGTGCCGGGATTGGGCCCACGCGGAAAGCGGTGGATATCGCCGCTGACCGCCGGGACTTCGCGCAACTGCTGGGCCTCGGGGGGTTCATCGTCGAGCAGTTGCTGGGCCTGGGAGCTGTCTGCCGTCAGCCCCTCTTCGCCGATGCGCAAGGCACTGTAGGAGGCGATCCACCAGTTCTCGGCAGCCTGGCGTCGAGGCCGGCGCGGTGGCAGCAATTCGCTGCTCGCCTTGGGGTCGAGATAGGCATCGTCGGTGGCTTCGGGCAACGCCTGGCAGGCAATCGCGTCGCAGGACGACTGCAGCACGCCGAGCCATTGTTCCAGATGATTGGAGTCAGGCAACGGCCTGCCCGCGCCCAGCAGGTAGCCCAGGGCCGAGCGGTGCAGTTGCGACGCCTTGGTGTTGCCACGCTTGAGATCGGCAACCCCGAGCCAGCACGCATGCTGTGCGCGGGTCAGGGCGACATAGAGCAGGCGCAGGTCTTCGGCCAGGCGCTCGTCATCGGCCAGGGCGATCTGCTCCTTGTCGGGGGTGAGCGTCAGGTGGGCATTGCCGTCGCTGTCGTGCCACGCCAGTGGCAGGCGCTGGCCGTCGACCGGCTTGCAGGTACAGATGAAGGGCAGGTAGACGAGCGGGTACTCCAGGCCCTTGGACTTGTGGATCGTCACCACCTTGACCAGCTGCTCATCGCTTTCCAGGCGCAGGATCTGCTCTTCGCCCGCCTGGCCGGAACTGGCCAGGTGCTCGGAAAGATGGCGCACCAGCGCCTGCTCGCCATCGAGCTCGGCGGAGGCCTGCTGCAGCAGTTCGGCAAGGTGCAGCAGGTTGGTGAGCACACGTTCGCCATCGCTGCGGGCGATCAGGGTGCGCGGCAGGGCAAAGTCGTGGAGCAGCCGCCGCAACATCGGCAATACCCCCTGGCGCTGCCAGATCTGCCGGTATTCGCGGAAGGTCATGACCCAGCCTTCCCAGACGCGCTCGTCCTGGTTCAACTGCTCCAGCGCGGTCATCGGCAAGTCGAGGGTCATGCTGGCCAGGGCGGCCTTGAGCAGGCGTTCCGAATCAGGCTCTGCGCATGCCTTGAGCCACGCCAGCAGGTCATGGGCCTCGCGAGCCGCGAACACCGAGTCCTTGTCGGACAGGTACACGCTGCGCACGTTGCGGGCGGCCAGCTCGGCGCGTACCAGCTGGGCTTCACGGCCGTCGCGCACGAGGATGGCGATGTCGGAGGGCCGGCAAGGGCGAAGCGAGCCGTCCTCGTCCTTGAACCCCGTAAGGCCCTGTTGCCCACCATTGAGCAGGCCGACGACATGGGTGGCGCAGCTGGCCGCCAGGCGCTGGCGGTAGGTCGCGCCCGCTACCGGTTCATCGCTGCCCAGCTGCCAGAGGTGCAGGGCTGCCCCCGGCTTGCCCTCGACCACCCATTGCTCCCGGCGCCCCTGCGCGCGCACTTCCACGAAGGGCAGCGGATTGTCGCCGCTCTCGCGAAACAGGAAGGCACCACGCCCTTCCTCGCGGGCCTCGGCCTGCAGGAATACCTGGTTGACCGCACTGACCATGGCCTGGCTCGAGCGGTAGTTGGTATCCAGGCTGTGCAAGCGGCCCGCCGTGGCGCGACGGGCGCTCAGGTAGGTGAAGATATCGGCGCCGCGGAAGGCATAGATCGCCTGCTTGGGGTCGCCGATCATGAACAGGCCCGTCTCGGGCCGGTTCTCGCCGATACGGTAGATGCGCTCGAAGATGCCGTACTGCACCGGGTCGGTGTCCTGGAACTCGTCGATCAGCGCGACGGGGAACTGTTCGCGTATCAACGCGGCCAGGCGCTCGCCGGCCTCGCCCTGGAGGGCTTGCTCAAGGCGCAGGAGCATGTCGTCGAAGCCCATTTCGGCGCGCCGGCGCTTTTCCACCTCGAAGCGAGCCGAGACCCAGGCGGCGGCGTGTTCCAGCAGGCAGGCATCCGGGCTCGGCAACCCCAGCAACTGCTGGCGCAGGCTCTCCATCGCCTGCAGTGCCGGGTGGGCCGGGGGCTCGCCGACTTTCCAGGCCTCGGCCATGCCGGACGGGGTCAGACGCGTGAAGCCGGTGCCCAGGTCCAGTTCATGGGCCTGCTCGTCTGCGGCCCAGGCCTTGAGCTTTTCGAACCAGGGCTCGAAATAGCGCGCCTGCATCTTGCGGCCGTCGACCTGCTTGGCCGCCAGCGCGTCACGGCACACCTGCAGCAGCTCTTCGGCCCACTGCGCCCAGGGGGCCTTGAGCTGCAGAAGCTGCTCGGTGCGCTGCAGCAGCACGGCCTCGA
Organism: Pseudomonas sp.; assembly: GCA_029239415.1. Next base: position 10,136 of record JAQZAY010000069.1, read on the forward strand.
TCAACGCCTGGGGCTCTTCGTCAGCATTAAGTACGCGCTTGCGTCCGAACAGCGGGCGCACCCGTGGCAACAGGGCATCCGGACTGATCCAGTTGCTGCGCACCCAGCCCAGGGCTTCTCCCTGCATGCTGTAGCAGAAGCGGCGCCAGTAATCGCGCATGACCTGGCCGAGCAACTCGCTGTGGTCGGTTTCCAGGCTTTGGGTAAACAGGCTGCCGCTGTCGAAGGCGTGTTCGCGCAGCATGCGCTGGCACCAGCCATGGATGGTCGAGACTGCAGCCTCGTCCATCCACTGTACTGCGACTTCCAGACGGCTCGCACAGCGTGGCCACAGCTCCTGCGGGTACTCTTCGCGCAGCTGGCCAAGCAGCGGGTCGGCGTCCTTGAGTTCATCGCGGAAGAACCGCGCTGCCTGCGCCAGCCGAGTGCGGATACGCTCGCGCAGTTCCTTGGTGGCGGCGTCGGTGAAGGTCACTACCAGGACCTGCGGCGGCAGCAGTTCGCGCTCGAATCCCTGCTCGCCGCCATGACCAAGGATCAGTCGCAGGTACAGCGCCGAAATGGTGAACGTCTTGCCTGTGCCGGCGCTGGCCTCGATCAGTTGGCTGCCGTGCAGTGGGAAATTCAACGCCAGAGGGCGGGCCAGCGGGGTCATGCGGCATTCTCCTGGCTGCCCAGGGTCTGCCAGGGCGCCTCGAACAACGGACGGTAAAGGGCTTCGCACCAGCCTTCGAAGGTTTCATCGGCATTCAGTGCATCGAAGTCGCGGAACTGGCGGGCCAGGGCGACGCTTTCACTGCGCTCGCCGAAACTGTTCTGGCCATCCCCCTCATAGACACGGGCTGCCGCGCCCAGGGCCTTGTCCGGATCGCTCTGGGACAGCCAGGCGAAGGCTGTCTTGGCCGCGACCGGGAGAGGCGCATTCATGGCCGCCTGGCGCGCTACCAGCAGATCGCCGAGCAGCTCGGCGGCATGGGCTTGCGGCAAGGGCTCGAGCAGCAGGGTCACGTCGCTGGCGACCACCGCGCTGTGCAATGGGTGGCCCACGGCGCAGGCCGCCAGATGGAGCACCCAGGTGGAAATCAGGCGATGCCATTTCAGGCTGTTGCGGCCACTGCAGATCGTGTTGGGTACGGTAGTGATGCTCAGCAGGCTGTCGTCCGGGGCCTGGTAGACACGGCCTAGCCAGCCTTCGAGTCGGTGTGGTCCATGCTCGAAGCGGATCGGCAAGGCACTGTCGAGCACCTGTGGCCAGCGCTGCAACAGCTGGGATTGCCGCTGCAGCAGGGCGGGAAGTGGCTGGACCAGTTCACCCTGCAGGCACTCGCCGAATCCGGCAAGCGGCAGTACACCGTGCGCCTGCAGGCGGCGGGCGTGTGCCTGCAAGGCACGCTCGCTGTCCTGTGGTTCGGCCAGGGCGGCAAGCAGCAGGCTTTCGCTGAGGCTGTAGCGCTGCAAGGCATCGAGGATGAAGGGCTCGTCGTTTGCCAGCGGTGTTTCCAGCGCCTCGAAGAACACCTTGAGCCGCTGGCTGAAGAAGTGCCGCACCGGGTGACGCAGGAAATCCTGCAGCAGGGCAAGGCTCAACGGTTCGTCACTGGTATACGGCAACAGGGCCTGCTCGCTGGCGCCGCGTGGTTCTGACGCCTGGTGCAGGGCGTGCCACTCGTTGGCATAGCTGAACAGCGGGCTGCCTTTCTGGAAGTAGCGCTGGCTGAAGGGCTGTAGCGGATGCTCCTGGGTCAAAGCGTGAAGCAGCTGCTCGCCTGCGTCCAGCATGCCGCCGTCCTGCGCCCTGGCCATCCGCCAGCCCGCAGCCAGATGGTCACGCAGCTGGCCGATCAGCACCGAGGCAGGACGCTCGCTGTTGTCGCGGATGCTGCGCCCGACCCAGCTCACATACAGCTGGTCGCGGGCTGAAAGCAGGGCTTCGAGCAGCAAATAGCGGTCGTCTTCGCGGCGTGAGCGATCCCCTGGCCGGTAGTCGCTGGCCATCAGGTCGAAATCGAGCGGTGGTTGCGCGCGCGGGTAGTCACCGTCGTTCATGCCCAGCAGGCAGACCACCCTGAAGGGGATGGCGCGCATCGGCATCAAGGTGCAGAAATTGACCGAGCCCGCCAGGAAGCGCTGTGACAACTTGCCCTGGTCCAGGCCCGACAGCCAGGCTTCGCGCACGACCGTCAGTGGCAGCAGGTCTTGCAACTGCACCGATTCACAGGTCTGCAGCCAGGTTTCGCGCAGGGTCTGCAGCTGCACCAGCAGGTAGTCGTCATGCTCGCTCTCGGCAAGGAAGAATACCTGGAGCAACGCGTGCAGGCGCTCGCCCCACTGTGCGGCGGTCGCAGGTTGCGTCAGTGCCTGGCAGGCCACCTCCAGGGCATCGAGCAGGGCGACCAAGGGGCCGATCAGGGCGGCGTCCAGTCCGCCGATTTCGTCATAGGGCTCGATGCCATCGCACCCCTCGCCCATGCCCACGGCATAGCCCAGCAGCATGCGCCGCAGACCGAAGCGCCAACTGTTCTGCTCCAGTCCTTCGGGCAACCCAAGCGAAGCCCGCTGCTCGGCGTTCAGGCCCCAGCGGATGCCAGCGCCCTGGATCCAGCGATGGAGGGTCGGCAGGTCGCTTTCATGGATATCGAATCGCGCGCGCAGCGCTGGCACGTCAAGCAGGTCGAGCACTTCGCTGACGGAGAAACGGCTGTCGGGCAGCTTGAGCAGGTGTTCCAGAGCGATCAGCAATGGATCGCGGCCACGCTGGCCTTGGTCGGTCAGGGTAAAGGGGATGTAGCGTGGATCCTTGCGGTCGAGCTGCCCGAATACGGCGCGGATATGCGGGCCATAGGCATTGATGTCTGGCAGCATGACGATGATGTCGCGCGGGCGCAGCGTCGCATCGGCGCTGAAGCGGGCAAGCAACTGGTCATGCAGGATCTCGACTTCGCGTTGGGGACTGTGGGCCACATGGAAGCGCACCGAGCGGTCCTTGGCAGGATCGACTGCAGGCCACAGGTCGCGGGTCTCGGCCAGGGGCCGCAGCTCGAGGATATCGTCCTGCAGCTGGTTCAGCAGCGTCTCTGGCTGACCCTCGCTGAACAGGTCGATGCGGCCCTCGCTGAACACGCCCTGGTAGCTTCCCGGGTCGTCATAGCTGTCGAGCAGGTTGATGTAGTCGCGCCCCTGCTTGCCCCAGGCCGCCAACAGCGGGTGCGCGTGCTGGTGCAAGGTTTCGTCATCGAGCTGCAACGGCATGCCCTGCTTGCGCTGCTGGCGCTTGTACTGATGCCGCAACAGGTCCTTGTCGGCGACGATATCGGCCCAGTGATGCCGGCAGGGATTGTGCACGCAGAGCAATACCTGGCTGAAACGGGCAAGCGCAGCCAGCGCTTCGAGGGCCTGGGCTGGCAATGAAGAGATACCGAACACGATGACCCGTGATGGCAGCCCTGCAGGTGCCTGCTCGGTCGTGGTCATGCGCTCGATGAAACGCTGGTGTACCCCCGCGCGGCTCTGGGACATGCCCTTCTCGCCCACGTCCAGGAGCAAAGCCCGCCACAGCTCGGCCTGCCAGCAGTTGCCGGCGGGCAGCGGCTTGCGCTCGCCCCGGGCTGTATTGAGCACATGCTTGCCAGCGGCCCAGTCCTTGAGCCAGTCTGCCCGATACACCTGATACTGGTCGAACAGGTCGGCGAGGCGCTCGGCCAACTGGTAGCGCTTGCGCAAGTCGCCGTCATCGGTCAGGAAACGCCGCAACGGCTCGAAATGCGGGCGCTCGATCAACTCGGGCAACAAACGCATCAGGCGCCAGGTCAAGGGCGCCTTGTCGAGCTCCGACACCTCGGGGATCTCCTCGCGGCCAAGCACCCGCCGATAGAGCTGCCACATGAAACTACCCGGGAGCTGCGCCTCGATGGCAGCGGCGATACCGCAGCCACCAAGGTCGTCATCGAGCGGGTCTTCGGCCAGGGCCAGTTTCAGCCACTGGGCGATTCCGTTGCTCTGTACCAGGGCAATCTCGTTTTCCAGCGGAGCCAGCGGATAACGGCGCATCCAGCTCACCACCAGGCTGCGCAAGTCGTCCAGGCGGTTGCCGTGGACAATCATGAAACCTGGCTGCAGCGTGGCGGTATGGAGCATGAGGATTCCCTAGAGCGAGGCGGTTGGTTCTGGGGGAAACCTTATCATGAGCAACGGAGATTTCCGCCGCAAAGCAGGGGCGGCTCGTGCGGCTTTTTGTGTCGCCTGATGGCAGCCCACAAAGACAAAACCCCTACCTGCTCGCGCAGATAGGGGTTTTGCGAAATGAATCTTGACGATGACCTACTCTCACATGGGGAAACCCCACACTAC
>JAQZAY010000453.1 GCA_029239415.1 Pseudomonas sp.
AGTGCGCCGTTCGGTCGTCAGGGTGGTGAAGGTATCGCCGCCAACCGCCAGGTTCTGCAGGCCGCCTTCAGCCAGGAAGTGATGGAAGATGGCAGCAACAGCGGTGCCATCGAGCTCGACCCGAATACCCTGGTGGTCATTCGCGTCAAGGAACACCGCAAGCCGCAACAACTGGAGCTCGACCAGGTCAGCGACAGCATTCGTGCTCAGTTGACCAAGACCCGCGCCAGTGAAGCGGCCAAGGCAGCAGGTGAGCAATTGGTGACCGAGCTGCGCGATGGCAAGGCCAAGGCCGAGGGTGCCGATTGGCAGGTCGTCGAGGCCGCCACCCGCAACCAGGACGGTGTCGATCCGGCCGTGCTGCAGGCACTGTTCCGGATGCCCAAGCCTAGCGGTGACAAGTCCGAGTTCAGCGGTATTGCCCTGGCCAACGGTGACTTCACGGTGATCCGCCTGAAGGGCGTCAGCGAGCCGGAACAGGCACTGAGCGATGAGGAGAAGGCCATGTATCGCCGCTTCCTCGCCTCGCGCAGTGGCCAGCAGGACTTTGCCGCCTACCGCAAGCAGCTGGAAAGCAAGGCGGATATCGAGCGCTTCTAAGGCTGCTATCCGCTGTAATGACAAAGGCCCCGATTTTCGGGGCCTTTGTGCATCTGCAGGTTTTGTAGGGCTCAGCCTGCGCCGTGTTGAGCCTGCGACAACTTTGCGCCGCAGGCTCAGGGCGTCGTTTCAGACGGTTTCAGGTTTCACGTCGGTGAGAAATGCCGCTTCCAGAAGCTGCCGGGTGTAGGGATGTTGGGGCGCCTGGAAGAGGGCCTTGGCGTCACCCTGTTCGACGACCTGGCCCTGTTTCACCACCATCAACTGGTGGCTGATGGCACGCACCACCGCCAGGTCATGGCTGATGAACAGGTAGGTCAGGTTGTACTTGACCTGCAGCGAGCGCAGCAGGTCGACCACCTGGCGCTGCACGGTACGATCCAGGGCCGATGTCGGCTCGTCGAGCAGGATCAGCGCCGGCTTGAGCACCAGGGCGCGGGCGATGGCGATACGTTGGCGCTGCCCGCCCGAGAACTCGTGGGGGTAGCGGTGACGGCTCTCGGGGTCGAGGCCGACCTCCTTCAGGGCATCGATGATCGCCTGCTCCTGTTCGGCCGCACTGCCGATAGCGTGAATGCGCAGCCCTTCACCGATGATCATGCCGACCGTCATGCGTGGGCTGAGGCTGCCGAACGGGTCCTGGAACACCACCTGCATTTCCCGGCGTAGCGGGCGTACCTCGCGCTGCGACATGCCGCCCAGATGGTGTTCGCCAAAGCGGATACCGCCCTGGCTGCCGATCAGGCGCAGGATCGCCAGGCCCAGGGTCGATTTCCCCGAGCCGCTTTCGCCGACGATGCCGAGGGTCTGGCCGCGCTGCAGGCTGAAGTTGATGCCATCCACGGCCTTGACGTGATCGACGGTGCGGCGCAGCAGGCCTTTCTTGATCGGAAACCAGACGCGCAGGTCTTCGACCTGCAGCAAGGTATCGGCGTCTTCGCTGGCGACCGGCTCGCCGTCCGGCTCGGCGGCCAGCAGTTCGCGGGTGTAGGGGTGCTGTGGCGTATTGAACAGCGTTTCGCAGTCCGCCTGCTCGACCAGCTCGCCGTTCTGCATCACGCACACGCGTTGCGCGATACGCCTTACCAGCTTGAGGTCATGGGTGATGATCAGCATGGCCATGCCCAGGCGCGCCTGTAGATCCTTGAGCAACTCGAGGATCTTCAATTGCACCGTCACGTCCAGCGCCGTGGTGGGCTCGTCGGCGATCAGCAGCTCCGGCTCGTTGGCCAGGGCCATGGCGATCATCACCCGCTGGCGTTGCCCGCCTGACAGTTCGTGGGGCAGGGCCTTGAGGCGCTTGTGCGGCTCCGGGATGCCGACCAGCTCCAGCAGCTCCAGGGTGCGCTGGGTGGCGGCCTTGCCGCGCAGGCCCTTGTGCAGGGCGAGCACCTCATTGATCTGTTTTTCGATGCTGTGCAGCGGGTTCAGCGAGGTCATCGGCTCCTGAAAGACCATGGCGATGCGGTTGCCGCGGATGCCACGCAGTTTGCGTTCAGGCAGTTTGAGCAGGTCCTGGCCGTCGTAATGGATGGTGCCGCTGGGGTGCTGGGCAAGCGGGTAGGGCAACAGGCGCAGGATCGAGTGGGCGGTGACCGACTTGCCGGAGCCGCTCTCGCCGACCAGGGCCAGGGTCTCGCCACGGCGTATGTCGAAGCTGATGCTGTTGACTACCTGGCGGTGGTTGTCACCGCTGACGAAGGCGACGGAGAGGTCGCGGATTTCGACGAGGTTATCGGGATGACTCATCTTATTTCCTCGGGTCGAACGCATCGCGAGCCGCCTCGCCGATAAACACCAGCAGGCTCAGCATGATGGCCAGTACGGCGAAGGCGCTGATGCCCAGCCATGGCGCTTGCAGGTTGGACTTGCCCTGGGCCACCAGCTCGCCGAGCGAAGGCGAACCGGCCGGCAGGCCGAAACCCAGGAAGTCCAGGGCGGTCAGGGTACCGATGGCGCCCGTAACGATGAACGGCAGGAACGTCATGGTCGAGACCATGGCGTTGGGCAGGATATGGCGGAACATGATCGCACCGTTGCGCATGCCCAGTGCCCGGGCCGCGCGCACATATTCGAGGTTGCGGCCGCGCAGGAACTCGGCGCGTACCACATCGACCAGGCTCATCCAGGAAAACAGCAGCATCAGCCCGAGCAGCCACCAGAAGTTGGGTTGCACGAAACTGGCCAGAATGATCAGCAGGTAGAGCACCGGCAAGCCTGACCAGATCTCCAGGAAGCGCTGCCCGGCCAGGTCCACCCAGCCGCCGTAGAAGCCCTGCAGGGCGCCAGCGGCGACACCGATCACCGAGCTGGCCAGGGTCAGCGTCAGGGCAAACAGCACGGATATCCGGAAGCCGTAGATGACCCGGGCCAGTACGTCGCGGCCCTGGTCGTCGGTGCCCAGCCAGTTGGCCGCCGAGGGCGGTGCGGGGGCGGGCACCTTGAGGTCG
>JAQZAY010000070.1 GCA_029239415.1 Pseudomonas sp.
GACGCCCTGGCCGACAAGCTCGACCGCCAACTGAAAAAACACAAGGAAAAACAGCAGAGCCTGCTGCAAGGTGCGGCTGCTCGCTGACCCCACCCATCCATGATCCGACTCGAATCCATCCTGACCCCCGGCCGTTCCCTCGTGAACGTGCCGGGCGGCAGTAAAAAGCGCGTGCTCCAGGAAATCGCCACCCTGATCGACAGGGAAGTGCCCGACCTCGAGATGCAAGACGTCTTCGAAAGCCTGTTCGCCCGGGAAAAACTCGGCTCGACGGGTTTTGGCAACGGCATCGCCATTCCACACTGCCGCCTCAAGGGCTGCACGACACCTGTCAGTGCCTTGCTGCACCTGGAGGCGCCGATCGACTACGACGCCATCGATGGCGCCCCGGTAGACCTGCTGTTCGTGTTGCTGGTCCCCGAAGCCGCCACCGATGCCCATCTGGAACTGCTGCGCCAGATAGCCAGCATGCTCGACCGCAAAGAGGTCCGCGAGCGACTGCGGGCCGCGACCAGCAGCGAGGCCTTGTACCAGGTTGTCCTGGACGCGCAGAACGAGCACTGAACATGCGCCTGATCATCGTCAGCGGCCGGTCCGGCTCCGGCAAGAGTACCGCCCTGGCGGTGCTGGAGGACAACGGCTTCTACTGCATCGACAACCTGCCCGCCGGGTTGCTGCCACAGCTGGCCGAGAACGCATTGATCAATACCGAGCTGCAACAACCCAAGGTTGCCGTGTCCATCGACGCGCGCAACCTGCCCAGCCACCTGTCGCGCTTCCCCGAACTGCTCGAGGACGCCCGTAGCCGGCATATCCAGTGTGACGTACTGTACCTGGACGCCGACGAAGACGTGCTGCTCAAGCGGTTTTCCGAAACGCGCCGCCGCCATCCGCTGACCAATGCCGATCGCTCGCTGGCCGAAGCGATCGAGGTCGAAAGCGAGCTGCTCGGTCCCATCGCCGACCTTGCCGACCTGAAGATCGACACCACCAACCTGAATCTCTACCAGTTGCGTGACTCGATCAAGCTGCGCCTGCTCAACCAGCCCGAGCCTGGCACGGCCTTCCTGGTCGAATCATTCGGTTTCAAGCGGGGCATGCCTGTCGACGCCGACCTGGTATTCGATGTCCGCTGCCTGCCAAACCCGTACTGGAAGCCTGAACTGCGCGATCATTCCGGGCTTGAACAGCCGGTGATCGACTACCTGGCCGCCCAGCCGGACGTCGAGGACATGTACCAGGACATTTCCAGCTACCTGCTCAAATGGCTGCCGCGCTTTGCTGCGAGCAACCGGGCCTATGTCACCATCGCCATCGGCTGCACGGGCGGGCACCATCGATCGGTCTACCTCACCGAGCGCCTCGGCCAACTGCTGCAGCAATCCTTGAAAAACGTTCAGGTCCGCCACCGCGACCTCTAGCCCACAGGACCGCCCCTCGATGCCCGCCCGCGAAATCACCATCATCAACAAGCTGGGGCTGCACGCCCGGGCAGCGGCAAAGTTCGTCGGCGTGGCCGGACGCTTTCCCTGCCAGGTAAAAGTCGGCCGCGCGCCCGACAAGCTGGTCGACGGCAAGAGCATCATGGCCGTCATGATGCTCGCCGCGGGCAAAGGCACCCAGGTGCACCTGCATACCGAAGGCGAGCAGGATGATGACGCGTTGCTGGCGTTGATCGAGCTGATCAACAACCGGTTCGATGAAGGGGAGTAGCGACCTCCCCTGCCTCAGGACATCGCCGTATCCATCACCATCATCAGGCAGAACCCGATGCACAGCCCAAGGCTCGCCAAGCGGTGATGCCCGTTGCTGCGTGATTCCGGGATGATCTCCTGGGTCACCACCAAAAGCATCGCGCCCGCCGCGCAAGCCAGGCCAAGTGGCAACAGCAATTCGGCGATATTGACCAGCCAGGCACAGATGACTGCTGCCAGCGGTTCGACCAGCCCGGACGCAGCACCGATCAGGAAGGCCTTGAAGCGCGGCATGCCCGCCCCCGCCAGCACCAGCGCGATCACCAGCCCTTCCGGCACGTCCTGCAGCGCAATGCCCATGGCCAGGCTGTCGGCATCGCTCATGCCGCCGCCAGCCGACACGCCAATGGCCATGCCCTCCGGGATGTTGTGGGCAATGATGGCGATCACGAACAGCCAGATGCGTGCCGCGATCACCGGCTGCTCGCCCGTGCCCACCAGTGCCTCGGGCGAGGCGCCGGAAACCTTGAGGTCGACCAGGAACAGGCACAGCGCCCCGAACATCAGGCCGAAGCTGATCAGCCCACCGGCGCCCCAAGGGCTGAAACCGATGGACTGGGCGGCATCCAGGCCGGGAATGATCAGCGAAAACGCAGTCGCGGCCAGCATCACGCCGGCGCCGAAGCCCAGCAAGGTATCGGCCACGGCCACCGGCATGTTGCGGATCACCAGCACCGGCACTGCGCCCAGCGCCGTGCCCAGTGCACATAGCGCGCCGCCCTCGAGCGCGCGCAGCATGCGCGGCTCCAGGTCGAGCCAGGAAATACCGCGCACGACCAGCAGCGCGGTTCCGACCAGCAACAGCAAAGTGCCCAGCGCCAGTCGAAACAGGCGCACGCTGCCAACGGACATCACCTCCGAGCGCATGCCGGGACGACTCACGCCAGGGCTTCTAGGTAACGGCGCTCGACTTCCGACCAGTCGATGACGTTGTAGAAGGCGCCGATGTATTCCGGGCGACGGTTCTGGTACTTCAGGTAATAGGCGTGCTCCCAGACATCCAGGCCAAGGATCGGCGTGTTGCCGTGCATCAACGGGCTGTCCTGGTTACCGCTGCTCTCGACCACCAGGGTCTTGGCGGGGGTCACGCTGAGCCAGGCCCAGCCGCTGCCGAAGCGGCTCAGCGCCGCCTTGGTGAAGGCCTCCTTGAACGTCTCGAAGCCGCCGAGCTGCGCGTCGATGGCCTGGGCCACCTTGCCCTGGGGCTGGCCGCCGCCCTTGGGCGACATGATGGTCCAGAACAGGGTGTGGTTGGCGTGCCCGCCACCCTGGTTGATCACCGCGCCCTGGAGCTTCTCGGGCAGCTGCTTGACGCTGGCCAGCAGTTTCTCGACCGGCCAGTCGGCCCACTCGGTGCCGTCGATGGCGGTATTGAGGTTGTTGATGTAGGTCTGGTGGTGCTTGGTGTGGTGGATTTCCATGGTCGCGGTATCGATGCTCGGCTCCAGCGCATCGTAGGCGTAGGGCAATGCAGGCAATGTATGAGGCATGTCAATGGACTCCGTAGGCGTGGTTGCGAGGTTCAACATCAGGTTGAGCGGTCATGGCGCCGGTCTGCGGGGCGTGCCGCTCGAGCAGGCGCTCGGTGCGCGGGTACTGTCCGTATTCGCCAATGAAATTCAGCAGTTCGGTATAGGTCTTGCCGCTGTGGCGCAGGGCGGCATCGCGTAGCGGCTGCGGCAGGCGTGCGTCCTGGCTGGCCTGCAGCAGGCGCTGGTGGGCGGCGCACAGGTAGTCGGCGCTCTCGTGGGGCTGGTTCAGCCGCAGGTGCAGGTCGGCCAGGTTGTGATGGGCGATGACCAGGGCGGCTACCGCCTCGTCGACGTCATGCCAGCGCTCGAACAGCACCTGGGCCAGGGCCAGGGCCTGCAAGTAGTATTCGCGGGCGTCCACCCACTCCCCCTGATCGAACAGGCTGTTGGCGACCTCGGTCGTGCGTTTCCAGTGCTGCATGACGTACCTCTCTAGCGGCGGGCGCTATTGGATGGGTGTTCAGATACCGCCAGCGGTGAGCTTTTCGGGATCGAGCAGCACTTCCAGTTGACTACGCGACAGCTCGGTATGTTCCAAGGCCACGTCGATGACCGGACGGCCCTGCTTGTAGGCGGTCTTGGCGATCTCGGCAGCCTTGAGGTAGCCGATGATCGGGTTCAGGGCCGTCACCAGGATCGGGTTGCGCGACAGCGCTTCCTTGAGCTTGGGCTGGTTGACCTTGAAGCTGGCGATCGCCTTGTCGGCCAGCAGGCGGCTGGCGTTGGCCATCAGCTCGATGCTGGCGAGCAGATTGTGGGCGATGACCGGCAACATCACGTTCAGCTCGAAGTTGCCCGATTGCCCGGCCACGGCGATGGTGGCGTCGTTGCCGATGACTTGCGCGGCAACCATCGCGGTAGCTTCGGGAATGACCGGGTTCACCTTGCCAGGCATGATCGATGAGCCAGGCTGCAGGCCTTCGAGTTCGATCTCGCCAAGACCTGCCAGGGGACCGGAGTTCATCCAGCGCAGATCGTTGGCGATTTTCATCAAGGCCACGGCCGTGGTCTTGAGCTGGCCGGACAGCGCCACCGCCGTGTCCTGCGAACCGATCAGGGCGAACAGGTTCTGGCCGGGCACGAAGTCGACCTGGGTCAGGCCGCTCAGGTGGCGGGCGAAGCCTGCGGCGAACTGCGGGTGGGCGTTGATCCCGGTGCCGACCGCAGTGCCGCCCTGGGCCAAGGCCTGCAGGCTGGGCAAGGTGGCTTCCAGGTGGCCCTGGGCAGCCTTGACCTGGGCTGCCCAGCCGCCCAGCACCTGGCTCATGCGCACGGGCATGGCGTCCATCAGGTGGGTGCGGCCAGTCTTGATGAACGGATGCACCTGCTCGGCCTTGGTCTCGATGACGCCCGCCAGGTGACGCAGCGCCGGCAGCAACTGCTCGTGCAAGGCCAGCGCGGCGCTGACGTGAATGGTGGTGGGGATGATGTCGTTGCTGCTCTGGCCGCAGTTGACGTGGTCGTTCGGGTTGACGTTTTCGCCCAGCACGCGGCTGGCGAGGGTCGCGATCACCTCGTTGGCGTTCATGTTCGAGCTGGTGCCGGAGCCGGTCTGGAAGATATCCACCGGGAAGTGCCGCATGTAGTCCTCGGCCAGCAGTTGCTCCACCGCCTTGACGATTGCACCGCCCTGCTCGGGCGTCAGCTGTTCGAGCTCGACATTGGCCTTGGCCGCCGCCGCCTTGGCCAGCAGCAGCGCGCGAATGAACTGCGTCGGCATGCGCTGCTGGCTGATCGGGAAATTGTTGACCGCGCGCTGGGTCTGGGCGCCGTACAGGGCCTGGGCCGGCACCTGCAGCTCGCCCATGCTGTCACGCTCGATACGGGTATCACTCATCGTCAAGTCCTTGCATCAGTTCTTCAGGAGAAATCGAAGGCAACAGCACGCAGTTCGCCAGTTGCAGGGCGAAGGGTTGCCAGCGCTGGTTGTGTTCGCGGCGGTCGAGGTTGCGCAGCTGCAGCAGCGGGCGCCAGGCCTGGTCGAGGCACAGGCAGCGCCAATGCCAGGGCAGCATGCGGTCGCAGGCGGTATCGAGCAGCAGGCGAAAGGAGGTCAGGGCCACGGTCCAGGCCGAGGTCTGGGTGCAGCACACCAGATAGCGGCCTTCGGCCAGATAGTGCTCGATCAGGCGCGGCTCGTCCGGCTCCAGGGCGCACCGAATACGTCGGCTGAGCCAGCGCCAGTTTTCCAGGTAGGGCAACTCTTGGAGGGCAGGTTTCATGAACATCATCGCCGGGTGACTGGATAATGATATTCATTATTAAGTGATAAGCAGAATCACTTCAACCCTGCGGCATAAAACAAAAAACCCAGCACACGGGCCGGGTCTTTTGTATTTCCTTGCAAAGGGGGTTACTGCAGGCGCTGGGCTCAGCTTCCCGCCACGGTCATGCGCTCGATCAGCACCGACCCCGTATGGATATTGCTACGGGTCTCCAGATCGCTGCCGATCGCCACGATCTGCTGGAACATGTCCTTCATGTTACCGGCGATCGTGACCTCCTGCACCGCGTGCTGGATCTCGCCGTTTTCTACCCAGTAGCCCGCAGCGCCACGCGAGTAGTCACCGGTGACCATGTTCAGGCCATGGCCCATCAGCTCCGTTACCAGGAGCCCGCGCCCCATGCGGCGGATCAGGGCCGCCTGGTCTTCATCGCCATGGGTGACGAACAGATTGTGCACGCCCCCGGCGTTGGCGGTGCTTGGCAGGCCCAGCTTGCGGCCCGAGTAGGTGCCGAGGATGTACGACACCAGCTCGCCATTTTCGACGAACGGCTTGGCGTAGGTCGCCAGGCCATCGCCATCGAAAGCTGCACTGCCCAGCGCCCGCGCAAGGTGCGGCCGCTCGTCGAGGGTCAGCCACGATGGGAACAGCCGCTGGCCCATGGCGCCTTCGAGGAACGACGACTTGCGATACAGGTTGCCGCCCGAGATTGCCGAGAGGAAACTGCCGAACAGCCCCCCGGCCAGCTCGGCCGAAAACAGCACCGGGACTTCGCAGGTCGGCACCGGGCGTGCGCCCAGGCGGCTGGCGGCGCGCTGCGCGGCACGCTGGCCGATGCTGCGCGGGTCGGCCAGCAGCTGGCCCTGGCGGTTGACGTCATACCAGTAGTCGCGCTGCATCTGCCCTTCGCCTTCGGCGATCATCACGCAGCTCAGGCTGTGGCGGGTCGAGGCATAGCCACCGATGAAGCCATGGCTGTTGCCATAGACGCGGCAGCCCTGGTGGGTATTGAGGGTGGTGCCGTCGGCGTTGAGGATGCGCGGATCGGCGTCGAAGGCCGCCGCTTCGCACTCAAGGGCTTTCTCGATGGCTTGCTCGGGGCTGATGTCCCAGGCGTGGTAGAGATCGAAGTCAGGCAGCTCACGCGCCATCAGGGCCGGGTCGGCCAGTCCCGAGCATTCGTCCTCGGAGGTGTGCCTGGCAATCGCCAGCGCCGCCGCCACGGTTTCGCGGATGGCGTCGCCGCCGCTGGCCGAGGTGCTCGCCGAACCCTTGCGCTGCCCCACGTACAAGGTGATGCCAAAGCCTTGGTCGCGGTTGAATTCGACGGTCTCGACTTCACGCTGGCGCACCGTGGTCGACAACCCCTGCTCCAGCGATACCGCGACTTCGCAGGCGCTGGCACCCTGGCGACGCGCTTCGGCGATGATCTGCTCGACCTGTTCCTGCAACGCCGGCAGGGCCTGCGGGCCTACGCTCTGGACTGCACTCATGGTTCTCTCCACTCAAATTCTGCGTTCGGCGAGGGTCATTGTACGACCGGGCCGGACAAGCGGCCCCCGACTGGTTATCATGGCGGCGTTTTCCAGCGGACTGCCACCATGGTTGATTCTTACGACGACGCCTCCTACGAAGGCGAAAAAAGCAAAACCCAGATCAAGCGCGAGCTGCATGCGCTGGTCGATCTCGGCGAGCGCCTCACGACGCTCAAGGCCGACACCATCGCGCGCCTGCCCTTGACCGACGCCCTGCGCCGGGCACTGGCCGATGCCAGCAAGCACACCGCGCACATCGCGCGCAAACGTCACATGTCCTTCATCGGCAAGCTGATGCGCGACCAGGACATCGAGGCGATCACCACCCTGATCGACCAGCTCGACGCTTCCACGCGCCAGTACAACGAGCGCTTCCACGCCCTCGAGCGCTGGCGCGACCGCATGATCGACGGCGGCGACGAGGACCTCGAGCGGTTCTTCGGCGAATACCCCGAGGCCGATCGCCAGCAATTGCGCTCGCTGGTACGCCAGGCACAGCACGAGAAAGCACGCAACAAGCCCCCCGCCGCCTCGCGCAAGATCTTCAAGTACATCCGCGACCTCGACGAGGTCCAGCGCGGCCTGCGCTGAGCCTTGCCGACGGGCAGGCGCCCGCCTGCCCGGGCCCGGTCATGCGCCGGTGCCGCCCACGGTGATCAGGTCGATCTTCAGTGTCGGCTGGCCAACGCCCACCGGTACTGACTGCCCATCCTTGCCACAGGTACCGACGCCGCTGTCCAGCGACAGGTCGTTGCCGACCATCGAGACCCGGCTCATGGCCTCCGGGCCGTTGCCGATCAACGTGGCGCCCTTGACTGGCGTTGTGATCTTGCCGTCCTCGATCAGGTAGGCCTCGCTGGTGGAGAAGACGAACTTGCCGCTGGTGATGTCCACCTGGCCGCCGCCGAGGTTCGCGCAGTACAAGCCTTTCTTCACCGATGCGATGATCTCGGCCGGGTCGCTGCTGCCTGCGCGCATGTAGGTATTGGTCATGCGTGGCATCGGCAGGTGCGCGTAGGATTCGCGACGGCCGTTGCCGGTCACTGCCATGCCCATCAGGCGAGCGTTGAGCTTGTCCTGCATGTAGCCCTTGAGAATGCCGTTCTCGATCAGCGTGGTGCACTCGGTCGGCGTGCCCTCGTCATCGACGCTCAGCGAGCCGCGGCGGCCTTCGAGGGTGCCATCGTCGACGATGGTGCACAGTGACGAAGCCACCTGCTCGCCCAGCCGGCCGCTGTAGGCCGAACTGCCCTTGCGGTTGAAGTCGCCCTCCAGGCCATGGCCGACGGCCTCGTGCAGCAGCACGCCCGACCAGCCTGGGCCGAGCACGACCGGCAAGGTGCCGGCCGGCGCCGGTTGCGCCTCCAGGTTGACCAGCGCCTGGCGCAGCGCCTCGCGGGCGTAGCCCATCACCCGCTCGTCGCTGAAGAAGCGATAGTCGGTCCGCCCGCCGCCGCCATGGCCGCCACGCTCGCGACGCCCGCCCTGCTCGACGATGACACTGACATTGAAGCGCACCAGCGGGCGCACGTCGGCAGCCAGGCTGCCGTCGGCCGCGGCGATCAGGATGCGTTCCCAGACACCGGCCATGCTTACGCTGACCTGCTGGATGCGTGTATCCAGTGCGCGGGTGGCGGCATCGACGCGCTTGAGCAGATCGACCTTCTCGGCGCGAGTGAGCACGTCCAGGGGATTGCCTGGGGCATACAGCGCGGTGACGGCCTGGCTGTGGAAGGCCTGCACCTGGCCATCCTGCCCGGCGCGAGAGATCGAGCGGGCGGCCCGCGCCGCCGAGGTCAGGGCTTCAAGGGTAATCGCGTTGCTGTAGGCAAAGCCGGTCTTCTCGCCGGACTGGGCACGCACGCCCACGCCCTGGTCGAGGTTGAAGCTGCCTTCCTTGACGATGCCGTCTTCAAGCGCCCAGGTTTCCGAGATCTGTCCCTGAAAGTACAGGTCGGCGGCGTCGATGCCGGGGCCGGCCAACTCGCCCAGCACGCCTTGCAGGCTGTCCAGGGTCAGTCCGCCCGGTGCCAGCAGCTGCTCGCTGACGGTGGATAGGGTTTGGCTCATAGTCACTCCGAGATGTGCGCAGGCCGCAAGGCGTCCTGCGAGAAAAAGCGCCGGTGCGAGGCCACCGGCATCCGCGCCCGTATGGACGCCTGTTCGCTGCTGTCGCGCTCGGCCAGCAGCACGCCTTCACCGCTCGCCTGCTGGGCGACGATGCGTCCCCAAGGGTCGACGATCGCGGCATGGCCATGGGTTTCCCGCGGCCCTGGATGTACGCCACCCTGGGCCGCGGCCAGCAGGTAGCATTGGGTTTCGATCGCGCGTGCACGAACCAGCACTTCCCAGTGCGCAGCGCCGGTGACGGCCGTGAATGCCGAAGGCGCGCTGATCAGCTCGGCCCCGGCGGCGCGCAAGGCGCTGTACAGCTCGGGAAAGCGCAGGTCGTAGCAAACGCTCAGGCCCAGGCGGCCCACCGGGGTGTCGGCGACCACTACCTGGGCACCATGGGCATAGTCGTCGGACTCGCGATAACGACCGCGAGTATCCGCCACGTCCACGTCGAACAGGTGCAGCTTGTCGTAGCGTGCCGCCACCTCGCCGTCCTCGTCGAACAGCAGCGAGCAGGCGTGCGCCTTGGCCTCGGGCTGGCCGACCGGGGGCAAGGGCAGGGTGCCGGCGACAATCCATAACTTGAGGTCGCGGGCGGTGCGTTTCAACCATGGCAGGATCGGACCTTCGCCCAGCGCCTCGGCGCGGCCGATGGCGGCGGCGTCACGCCGGCCCATGGCGGCGAAGTTCTCAGGCAGCACCGCCAGCCGTGCGCCGCCCTGGGCCGCCTGTTCCAGCAGCACAGCGGCGCGCCGCAGGTTAGCCTGCACGTCGTCCTGGCTGACCATCTGGATCACGGCTGACTTCATGGCGGCTCCTGGATTCATTTGTCGAAGGGTTTCACAAAGGTCATTCTAGGCTCTTTCAAGGGACCCTCGACGCGGTAATGCACGCTGGCATAGCGTGAAACCCTGTCTCCGATCAAACGATCGACCAGAAACAGCGCCCCACCGACCGCAGGTGCGCCGACGATCAGCGCGGCCAGGGGCAGGTTGTTGGTTACCGGCAACGCCACCTGCAAGCGGCCATCGATACGGTCGCGGACCATGTCCAGGGTGCCTTCGAGCTCAAGGTTGCTCGACGGCCCTGTCACCGTGATCGGCTCGCGCGTCACGTACACCCCTTCACTGGAAACCAGCAGGCCCTTGACCCGGTCGTAGGCCAGGCCCTTCTCCAGCAGGTCGGAGAAGTCCAGGCGCAGGCGGCGCTTGATGGTATTGAAGTTGAGCAGCCCGAATACCCGCAAGGCCTGTGCGCCGCCTTCTACGTCGGCGAACTGCCCTTGGCGCAGGTCGGCGTCGAGGCTGCCGGAGAAGCGGTCCAGGCCCACCCAGGCGGGCGAGCCCGGCCAGCGTCCATCGGCGTCAAGGCGGAAACGGCGACTGGTGACCGACGGGGCGAAGTTCCAGGCCTTGAGCACGTCCGCCAGGTTGTCACCGGCAAGGCGTCCCTTGAACCAGCTGCTGCTGGCACCCGGCGCGCCTTCCCAGCCGCCACTGCCGTCGATGCGCAGGCCCTTGAGGTCAAGGTCGACGTCGTTGAAGGCCACGCCGCGCGCCGTGGGGCGCAACTTCATGGCCCAGCTGCCGAACAGGTCATCGCCACGAAACAGCTTGTCGATACGCAGGTCGAGAGAAGGCACCTTGCGCGGGTCGAACCCGGCCAATGGGTCCGGGGCATCCTTGGCCTGGCTCGTCGCGGGATCGGCGGCAGGCAGGCGCAGGGTCTGCAGGTTGACCGCCAGGGGCGCGGCCTTGGCATCGGGAAGGCGTGCGTTGCCGATCACTTCGCGGCTGTCCAGGCGCATCGACCAGCCAGCGCCCGCGCGGTCCAGGCGGACCACCGCCTGGTTCAGCAGCATGCCGAACGCCTTGACCTGGCCGATGCTCACATCGACGTTACGCAGGGTTTGCCGGGCGCTGCCTCCCGGATCATTGCCCGCCAGGCGCCCAAGCTGTTGTTGCCAGGCCTCCACGTCCAGGCTGTCCAGCCGTCCGCGCACCCGCAGGCCCGGGCCTGGGGGCAGTTGCGCCTGGCCGGTGCCGAGCAGCAGTTCGCCACGTCCCTCTGTCACTTTCTCGGACGGGGCCGCGTAGGCGAAGCGGGCCAGGTCGACGTAGCTCGCATCGAAGCGCCGCTCGGCGCCCTGCAGGTTCATGCTGAAACGGGTGTCGCGGCTCTGGCCTGCGGCTTTGCCGAACGGTGCAGGCAGGTCGATCTTCAGGCCCCTGAGCGCAGACATGACGCTGAGGCGGTTTTCGCGGCCGCCAAGGTTGACCTGCAACAGGTAGGGAATCTCGCCCGCGGCGGGCAACGCCTGCTTGAACTGCAGCCAGTCGGTCAGTGCGGTGAGGGCCACCTGCCCCTTGGCTTCGATGCGGGTCTGGATCTGGCCGGGTTGGCCCTCGGCGAAGATCTGCGCGGTGACAGGCTTGTCGAAGGCGCGCAGGCTGATGCCCCTGCCGCTCAGGCCCTTGTCGTAGTCGAAGGTGAAATCGCCCTTGAGCTGGCTGAGTTCAAGCGTCGGCGGCGCAATCTTCAGGCGGGCATCGGCGGTGCTGAAGTCGACCAGCACCTTGGGCTGCTGCCCATGCGCCAGGGGTATGTCCAGCTTCAGCTTGCCCTTGAGCGGGCCCTGACCCTCCCAGCCGGCAAAGATGTCGGCGGTGCCGATCGGCGCTTGCTGGAGGATCTTCAAGCCATCCTCCAGGCCGCCGTCGAAGGCACCGTCAAGGTAGAGATGACTGTCGTGGCCGGCCTCGACATGGGGAATGTCGACCGTGACGTCGCTGACCCTGGTGTCGAGCAGCAGGCCTTTGCGCGCCTTGATGCGCACGCCGCTGTCGTCGATGGAGACATCGCCATCGACGTGCTGGACCTGGGGCCAGCCGGGCTGGAAGTCCAGCGCGGCGTCACGGACCTTGAAGAACAGGCTGATGCTGCGGGCATGGGCCGGGGCACCGTGGTTGAGCGAGCCCTGGTACTGGAAGTAGCCTTCGTCGACGCTGCCCTTGACGATGGCGGTGCGCAGCCATTCGTCCAGGGCCGGGCTGAGCACTTCGGGCAGGTACTTGGCGGTGTAGCGGCCGTCGCCGTCGGTAAGGCCGACGCGCAGGTCCATGTAGTCTTCGCGGCTTTCGTCGAACAGCAGGCGGATCAGGAAGTCGCCGGCGATCCTGCCCTCCTCGCCCAGTACCTTCAGGTAGGGCGCGACCAGGGTGAAGCCTTCCTTGTCCAGGCGCCAGGTCAACCGGGCGTTGGCTTTCTGGTAGTGCCAGGGTTTCTCGAAGATCGGCAACAGGTGCAGCATGAAGGCGTCGCTATCGAGGCGCAGTTCGCCGTGGCCGAGGTCGCCGCTGATGCTGCCGCTGACATTTCCCGCCGCCGGCGCGCCGTGATAGGCATCGAAGCCGACCCGCTCGAGATTGGCGGCGAACTGCAGGCGCTTGTCGCCTTCGGTCTCCGGGCGCAGGTCGAGAATCACGTTGCGCAGTGCCCCGGTGACCTTCAAGCCCTGGACGGTCTTCATGGCGGCGTCCGGCAAGGGTGCCAACGCTTCGATCAAGGGTGTCAGCGGGGTCAGGTCGAGACGGTCGGCCTGGACCTGCCACAGGCGCTGGGACGGGTTCTCGCCGGGGCGCTGGCGGGCCTGGATGTGCGACTCCCAGCGGGTCTCGCCGATGCTGGCGGAGAGAGAGTCGAGGACGATGTCGACGCCCTGCTTCTTGCGCTGGAACCAGGCATTGAGCGCAAGATCGTCGAGCGTGACCGCCTCGCGGCCTGCATGGGCCCCTTGCAATGTCGGCGCGTTGAGGCGCACCACCGCGTTCTGCAACTGCCGCTTGTCCCAGTCGAGCCAGAACTCGCCGCCGGCCTGCAGCTTGCCGGCCCGCCACTGCCCCAGCAGGCGAGGAGGCAGCCAGCGCGCCCAATCGCTCTGCGGCAGGCTCAGGTAGGCTTCGATGCGGCCATCCTGCCAGGCCTCGGGGCTGATCCGGCCGCGCACGCTCATGGCCAGCGGCTGGCCGTCGGGCAGGGTCAGGCGCAGGTCCAGTTGCTGGCGCGAACTGCCGCTCTGCAGGCCGAGGCTGACATAGGTCAGGGTCAGCGGGTCGCGCTGCCAAGGGATGACAGTGACCTGGCTGTCGAGCACATCGAGGTGCCCCAGCTGCCTCAGGCGTTGCAGCAGCCGGCCTGGATCGGCGGGCTGGTCGTCCTGGCTGGGCAGGCCCTCGACGGCCCAGGCGCCCTGCTCGTCCTCACGGGCGCTGAGCTGCAGGCCGCCCAGTTGCAGGTGCGACAGGCGTACCTGGCGCGCCAGAAGGCTGGCCCACAGGTCGGGCACCACCCTGACCTCGTCCAGGCGCAACGCTCCAGGCCCCTCGCCCACCTGCACATCGCGCACATGCACGACTGGCGACAAGCGGCCCCAGCGTCCTTCGAGGGCACCGATGTGCACCGGCAGGCCCAGCGCCTGCTCGGCGCGGGCCTCGACATCGGCGCGGTATTCGGCGACCAGCGGGACGAGTTGCCGGCCGAGGCTGACATACAGCGCCAGCAGCACCACCAGCAGCGCGCAGGCCGTGAGACCCCAGCGGGTCATGGCCCCCAGAACGCGCATCAGACGTTCCATGGCCATGGCCCTCCGGGATCCGTACAGATCCTAACTATGGCCGCAAGCGCGGGCTTTGCCAGCCGACGGGGGTGTGCCGAATGCCTCAGAGCAACACCACGTCGTATTGTTCCTGGGAGTACATCGACTCGACCTGGAAGCGAATGGTGCGTCCGATGAAGGTTTCCAGCTCGGCCACGTTGCCGGACTCTTCGTCGAGCAGCCGGTCGACCACTTTCTGGTTGGCCAGCACCCGGTAGCCTTCGGCCTGGTAGGCACGCGCCTCGCGCAGGATCTCGCGGAAGATCTCGTAGCAGATGGTCTCGGGCGTCTTCAGCTTGCCGCGGCCCTGGCAGCACAGGCAGGGCTCGCAGAGCACCTGCTCGAGGCTTTCACGGGTGCGCTTGCGGGTCATCTGCACCAGGCCCAGCTCGGTGATGCCGATGATGTTGGTCTTGGCGTGGTCGCGCTCGAGCTGCTTCTCGAGGGTGCGCAGCACCTGGCGCTGGTGTTCTTCGTCCACCATGTCGATGAAGTCGATGATGATGATCCCGCCGATGTTGCGCAGGCGCAGTTGCCGGGCAATCGCGGTGGCAGCCTCGAGGTTGGTCTTGAAGATGGTCTCCTCGAGGTTGCGGTGGCCGACGAAGGCACCCGTGTTGACGTCGATGGTGGTCATCGCCTCGGCCGG
>JAQZAY010000071.1 GCA_029239415.1 Pseudomonas sp.
CTTCGCTGGCAAGCCCGGTGGGAGCGGACTTGTCCCGCGATCGGGCGTGCAGGGGCCGTGAAACCTGCCAACGCTATCCACCTGACATACCGCGACTGCAGGTTTTACGACGGCTTCTCCGCCGATCGCAGGACAAGCCAGCTCCCACAGGGTTGCCATAGCCATGCAATCCTACGCGAGCCCTCAATCGCGCTGCGGCTCCTTGATCCTGTACCAGGCCACATACAGCGCCGGCAGGAACAGCAGCGTCAGCAGCGTGGCGCTGACGATGCCGCCGATCATGGCGTAGGCCATCGGCCCCCAGAAGACTTCGCGGGCGATGGGGATCATGCCGAGGCTGGCCGCGGCGGCCGTCAGCAGGATCGGGCGGCGGCGGTGGTTGGTGGCTTCCAGCACGGCGTCCCAGGGCGCATACCCCTGCGCCTCGAATGCATCGATCTGGGTCACCAGGATCACCGAATTGCGGATGATGATGCCGATCAGCGCCAGGATCCCGAGAATCGCCACGAAGCCCATCGGCGTGCCGGTCGGCACCAGCGCCACGACCACGCCGATCAACCCGAGCGGCGCCACGCTGGCCACCAGGAACAGTTTCTGCACGCTGTGCAGCTGGATCATCAGGAACGTCGCCATCAGGAACAGCATCAAAGGCAGTACCTTGGCGATCGGGCCCTGGGCCTTACCGCTTTCCTCTACCGTACCGCCCGTGGCGACCTCGTATCCCGGGGGCAGCTTGCTCGCGAATTCCTCGATCCTGGGCTTGAGCTGCGCGACCAGGTCGGTCGGCTGGATCTCGCCGTTGACCGCGGCCTTGATGGTGATGGTGGGCTTGCGGTCGCGGCGCCATACCAGCGGCTGCTCGAGCTCGTAGCGCACGGTGGCGAACGCCAGCAGGGGAATGGAGGTGCCGCTCGGGCTGACGATCTGCAGGTTCTGCAAGGTCTCGGGCGAGCCGCGTTCGCTGTCGTCGGCACGGGCGATCACGTCGACCAGGTAGATGCTGTCGTTGACCTGGGTGACCGGCGCGCCGCTGACGATGCTGTTCATTACGTTGGCGACATCCTCGGACGACAGCCCGAGCTGGCGCGCCTTGTCCTGGGCGATCTCGATGCGCAGCACCTTGCCCGGCTCGTTCCAGTCGTAGATCATCTCGCCGATATGCTCGTCACCGTCGAGCAGCGTGGCCAGGTCGATGGCGTGCTTGCGCACCTGGTCGATGTCCTTGCCGCTGACCCGGTACTGGATCGGCCGGCCTACCGGCGGCCCCATTTCCAGCGACTGGACAAACGAGCCGATGCCGACGAAGTCCTCGCGCAGGCGCTTCTGCAGGCGGCCCATCAACTCGCCGCGCGACTCCAGTCCCTTGCTGACGATCACCAGCTGCGCGTAGTACGGGTTCTGCAGCTGCTGGTCCAGCGGCAGGTAGAAACGAATCGCGCCCTGGCCGATGTAGGTGCTCCAGTGCACGATGTCCGGGTCGTCTTTTAACGTCGCTTCAAGGCGATCGACCACGCGGCGGGTTTCTTCGATCGAGGCATTCTGCGGCAGGTTGATGTCCACCAGGATCTCTGGCCGGTCCGAAGACGGGAAAAACTGGTTCTGCACGAAGCGCATGCTGAACAGCGCCAGCGCGAACAGCAGCACGGTGCCGATGATGGTCAGCCAGCGGTGGCGCATCGACCACTCCAGGCTGTGCTCGAAAGCCCGTCCGATGCGCCCGGGCTCGGCATCATGGGCCTTGACCTTGGCGCTGAGGATATGCACCCCCAGCACCGGCGCGAAGAATACCGCCACCACCCACGACACCAGCAATGCCACGGCAATGACCGCGAACAGGGTGAAGGTGTACTCGCCTGCCGAACTGGCGTTCAGCCCGATCGGCACGAAGCCGGCGACGGTCACCAGGGTACCGGTGAGCATCGGGAAGGCCGTGGATGTATAGGCATAGGTCGCCGCGTCTTCCTTGCTGTCGCCCATTTCGAGGCGCGTGACCATCATCTCCACGGTGATCATCGCATCGTCCACCAGCAGACCCAGGGCGATGATCAGCGCCCCGAGGGAGATCCGCTGCATGGTGATGCCGCTGTACTCCATGAACACGAACACCATGGCCAGCACCAGCGGGATCGAACAGGCCACCACCAGCCCGGCGCGCACGCCAAGGCTGATGAAGCTGACCACCAGGACGATGATCACCGCCTCGAACAGCGCACTGGTGAAGCCGCCCACCGCTTCCTCGACCACCACCGACTGGTCCGACACGGTGTGCACGCCGACCCCCACGGGCAACTGGGCGGTGATGTCCTGCATCTTGTGCTCGAGCTGCTCCCCGAACACCTGGATGTTGCCGCCGTCCTTCATGCCGATGGCAAGGCCGATGGCGGTCTGGCCGTTGTAGCGGAACATCGGCGCGGGCGGGTCTTCGTAGCCACGCTCGATGGTGGCGATGTCGGCCAGGCGGAAGAAGCGGTCATTGATGCGCAGGTTGACCGCCTCGAGGTCTTTCTCGGAGGCGAACTGCCCCGTGGTCCGTACCGAGATGCGCTCGGGACCGGCCTCGATCACCCCGGCCGGTGTCACTGCGTTCTGCGATTGCAGGGCCTGCAGCGCCTGGCGCTGGTCGATGCCCAGGGCCGCCAGCTTGCGGGTCGAGAACTTCAGGTAGAGCACCTCGTCCTGGGTGCCGATCATCTCGACCTTGCCCAGGTTGGGCACCTCGCGCACCTCGGCCCGTACCTGCTCCACGTAGTCGCGCAGCTGGCGCAGGGTCAGGCCATCGGCGGTAAAGGCATAGATGGAGCCGAACACGTCGCCGAACTCGTCGTTGAAGCCCGGCCCCTGGATGCCCTGGGGAAACTCGCCGCGGATGTCCTGGATCTTCTTGCGCACCTGATACCAGATTTCCGGGATGTCGTCTGCGCTAGTGGTATCGCGCAGGTACACGTAGACCGTCGACTCACCCGGCCGGGTATAGCTCTTGACGTAGTCGAGCGAGTCGAGCTCTTCGAGTTTCTTCTCGATGCGGTCGGTGACCTGGTAAAGCGTCTCGTCCTGGGTCGCGCCGGGCCAGCGGGTCTGGATGACCATGGTCTTGATGGTGAACGAGGGATCTTCCTCGCGTCCCAGGTTCATGTAGGAGAACACGCCCATCAGCAAGCCGACGAACATCAGGTACCAGACGAAGGATTGGTGCTTGAGCGCCCACTCCGAGAGGTTGAAGCTTCCTTTCATCGCGGGTCTTCCTCGTTGACGATGACCTTTTGTCCAGGCTCCAGGCTGTTGACCCCGGCCGTGACCACGCGCTCGCCCGGCTGCACGCCGGAGGCCAGGGTGATGGTGTCCGCCGTGCGCTTGAGCAGGGTCACGTCACGGGTCGAGACAGTGCTCTGCTGCGGGTCGACCACCCATACCTGGGTCTTGCCATCGCGCTCCAGCAACGCCGTGCGAGGCAGCTCGCTGCGCGGCGAGACGGCCGAGGTCAGGCTGACACTGATGGCCGTGCCCAGGTGAAAGGCCGGCGGGGTATCGCTCAGGGTCAGGCGGGCACGCCGGGTACGGGTGGCGGCGTCGGCCTGGGGTTCGAGCTCGCGCAGGCTGGCGGTGGTGTTGATGTCAGGTTCGAGCTGCGAGGCGACGGTGAATTTCAGGTCAGGGGTGAGCTGCTCGGCCAGGTAGGTCGGCAGGTCGATGACTGCTTCCTTGATATCGGGCCGCGCGAGGGTGACGACTTCCTGGCCAACGCTTACCGTCTGCCCGGCCTCGGCGCGCCAGGCCGTGACCACGGCCTGGTGATCGGTGCGCAGCTCGCTGTAGCTGAGCTGGTCGCGGGCCTGGCTGACGGCGGAGCGCGCTTGCTCAAGGCTTGCACCGGTGGTCTTCAGGTCGGTCTGGGCGATGTCCAGCTGGGCCTGGGCACCGACGCCGCGATCATACAATTGTTGCTGGCGCCGGGCATTGGCCTGGGCGTTGATCCACTGCGCCTGGACACGTGCCAGGTCGCCCTCGGCGGCACGCAACTGGTTGCGCTGGTCGGTCGGGTCCAGGCTGGCAAGGATATCGCCCGGCTTGACCTGGCTGCCCACATCCACCCAACGGCGGGCGATGCGCCCCGACACCCGGAAGCCCAGTGTGCTCTCGTAGCGCGCCTGAATGCTCCCGGCAAAACGCCCTAGCTGCGCCTGCACCTGCGGCTGCACCACGGTCGAGAGCACCGGGCGCACCGGCTCGGGCTTCTCCTCGTCCTTGCCGCAACCGGCCAGCAGCGCCAAGGCCGACAGCATCAATGCCGTGCGCTTCATGGCGCACCTCCGCCATCTTGCGGCTCGACCCGCTCCACCTTCATGCCCGGGTGCAGCAGCTGGCCGCCACTGACCACGACGTCTTCGCCGCCCTTGAGGCCATCGCTGATCACTACCTTGCCGGTGAGGTAACGCGATACCTTCACCTGCCGCAGGTCGACCTTGTCGCCCTCGCCCACCACCCAGACCGCCGGGTCGTGCAAGGCCTTGGTCAGTGCCGACCAGGGCAGTTCGATGCTGGGTTTGCCCTGGCCGCTGGCAGTGGCCGTCACGGGGGAGCCCAGCTCCATGCCCGCAGGCACGTTGCGCAGGGCAACCTTGACCTGCACCGTGCCGCTTTCAGCCGAGACGGTCGGCGTGATCTCGCGCACGTGCCCTTCGGCCTGGACCCGTGGATTGTCGAGCAGGCTGACAGTCACCCCCTGGTCGCGCGGTGGTGCCACCAGCAGGGTTTCGTAGACGTTGAACACCGCGTCCCGCTCGCCATCGCGGGCGAGGCTGAAGATCGGCATGGTCGCCTGCACCACCTGGCCGACCTCGGCCTGGCGGGCGGTGATCACCCCGTCGGCTTCGGAGACCAGGGCGGTATAGCCCAGTTGCTCCTGAGCACTGGCCAACTGCGCCTGGGCGGCCTTCAGGGCGCTCTGGCTGCTGCGCAGTGCGGCTTCGGCCGAGTCGTACTCGCTCTGGCTGGTGTAGCCCTTGGGCAGGAGTTTTTGCTGGCGAACAAAGGCCGCTCGGGTCTGGGTGACGCGTGCCTGCTCGGCGAAGACCTCGGCCTTGGCCGAATCGACGTTGTTGCGCAGGTCCTTGGGGTCCAGGCGCGCGAGTACCTGGTTGGCCTTTACGTGGTCGCCGACGTCGACGGTGCGGGAGATGATCTTGCCGCCCACACGAAACGACAGGTCGGCTTGAACCCGGGCCTGGACGTCGCCGGTCAGGGTGACGGGCGCGGCGAAGTCGCTGGATTGAACCTGCATGACGCCGACCCTGGGCAGGTCAGCGGGTGCGGGCTTGTCTTCCCCGCAGCCCGAGAGCACAAACAGCAGCCCCAGGCAGACCACCTTCAACGGACGCATGAGCGCTCCTTGCTTGTGCCTGAACTATCAGGGAATGCGACTGTTAGCGTAGATCAGGGTTCAATGGAGGGTAGTAGAGCGAGTCTGAAGAACAACGCTGTACCTGTGGGAGATACTGTCTTGATGAGACCTGGCAAGTCAGCTCCACAGGTACAGCGTTGTCCTCGAGTGCTTAAACCGAGACCGGCGCCACGGCCGGGCGCCGCACTTCGGGCTGCTTCCAGTTACCGGCAGCGCTTTCCTCGATGGCTTGCTGGATCGCGCGGCGGCGGCGTTCTTCGGCGCGGCGGCTGAAGTACCAGACCAGGAAGGTCACCAGCGACACCGACAGCAGGATCAGGCTGGCCACGGCATTGATCTCGGGCTTCACGCCCAGGCGCACGGCCGAGAACACTTCCATCGGCAAGGTGGTCGAGCCGGGCCCGGACACGAAGCTGGCCAGCACCAGGTCATCGAGCGACAGCGCGAACGACATCATGCCGCCCGCCGCCAGAGACGGTGCGATCATCGGAATGGTGATCAGGAAGAACACCTTCCACGGCCGCGCCCCCAGGTCCATGGCCGCCTCCTCGATCGACAGGTCGAGCTCACGCAGGCGCGCCGACACCACCACGGCCACGTAGGCCGCGCAGAACGTGGTGTGGGCGATCCAGATGGTGACGATGCCACGCTCCTGCGGCCAGCCGATCAGCTGGGCCATGGCCACGAACAGCAGCAGCAGCGACAGGCCGGTGATCACCTCGGGCATCACCAGCGGCGCGGTGACCAGGCCACCGAACAGGGTCCGGCCCTTGAAGCGGGTGACGCGGGTCAGCACGAAGGCCGCCAGGGTCCCCAGCGCCACGGCCGCGATCGCCGTGTAGCACGCGATCTCCAGCGAGCGCATCACCGAGCCCATCAGCTGGGTATTGTCGAGCAGGCCGACGTACCACTTCACCGACCAGCCGCCCCACACCGTCACCAGCTTGGAGGCGTTGAACGAGTAGATCACCAGGATCAGCATCGGCAGGTAGATGAACACCAGGCCCAGCACCAGCATCAGCCTGGAAAAACCGAAGCGCTTCATGCCCTGCCCTCCATTTCCTTGGCCTGGCTGCGGTTGAACAGCAGGATGGGCACGATCAGGATCGCCAGCATCACCACCGCCAAGGCGGACGCCACTGGCCAGTCACGGTTGTTGAAGAATTCCTGCCACAGCACCTTGCCGATCATCAGGGTTTCCGGGCCGCCCAGCAGCTCGGGGATGACGAACTCGCCCACTACCGGGATGAACACCAGCATGCACCCGGCGATGATGCCGTTCTTCGACAGCGGCACGGTGATCTTCCAGAAGCTGTTGAAGGTGCTCGAACCCAGGTCCGACGCGGCCTCGAGCAGGCTCTGGTCATGTTTGACCAGGTTGGCGAACAGCGGCAGGATCATGAACGGCAGGTACGAATAGACCACGCCGATATACACCGCCAGGTTGGTGTTGAGGATCTGCAGCGGCTGGTCGATCAGGCCCAGCCACATCAGGAAACTGTTGAGCAGCCCGTTGTTGCTGAGGATGCCCATCCAGGCATACACGCGGATCAGGATCGCCGTCCAGGTCGGCATCATGATCAGCAGCAGCAGCACGGTCTGGGACTCCTTGCGCGCGTTGGCGATGGCGTAGGCCATCGGGAAGCCGATCAACAGGCACAGCACGGTGCTGATGAAGGCCATTTTCAACGAGCCCAGGTAGGCCGAGATGTACAGCTCGTCCTCGGTCAGCAGGCCATAGTTGGCCAGGTTGAGCACCAGCTGGATCTTGTCTTCGACGTAGCTGTAGATCTCGGTGTACGGCGGGATCGCGACGTCGGCTTCGGCAAAGCTGATCTTCAGGACGATGAAGAACGGCAGCATGAAGAACAGGAACAGCCAGATGAACGGCACGCCGATCACCAGGTGCCGCCCCTCCGGGGTCAGGCGCTGGAAGGCTCGCTTGAGCTTGCGGATCTTCATGAGCGCAGGACCACGCCGCTGTCGTCTTCCCACCACACGTAGACCTGGTCGCCCCAGGTCGGTCGGGCGCCCTGGCGCTCGGCGTTGGCGACGAACGACTGGACGACCTTGCCACTGGGCAGCTCGACGTAGAACACCGAGTGGCCGCCCAGGTAGGCGATGTCGTGCACCTTGCCGCGTGACCAGTTGTATTCGTGGCTCGGCTGTTCGGTGGTGACCAGTAGCTTTTCGGGACGCAGGGCATAGGTAATGCTCTTGTCCTCGACCGAGGTGCTGACGCCATGCCCGACAAAGATATTGCGCTCGAGCTCCGGGCTTGCGATCAACGCATGGCCTTCTGCGTCGTCGACCACTTCGCCGTCGAACAGGTTGACGCTGCCGATGAATTCACAGACCAGGCGGCTGGTCGGGGTCTCGTAGACGTCCACCGGCGAGCCGATCTGGGCAATCCAGCCCAGGTGCATGATGGCGATGCGCTGGGCCATGGTCATGGCCTCTTCCTGGTCGTGGGTCACCATCACGCAGGTCACGCCGACCCGCTCGATGATCTCGACCAGCTCCAGCTGCATCTGCGAGCGCAGCTTCTTGTCCAGCGCACCCATCGGCTCGTCGAGCAGCAGCAGCTTGGGGCTCTTGGCCAGGGACCGCGCCAGGGCGACCCGCTGGCGCTGGCCACCGGACAGCTGGTGCGGCTTGCGCTTGGCGTACTGGGTCATGTGCACCAGCTTGAGCATCTCGGCGACGCGGGCGTCGATCTGCTCCTTGGGCATCTTGTCCTGCTGCAGGCCGAAGGCAATGTTCTGCGCCACGGTCATGTGCGGGAACAGCGCATAGGACTGGAACATCATGTTGATCGGGCGCTCGTACGGCGGCATGTCGGTAATGTCGACGCCATCGAGGTAGATCCGCCCTTCGGTCGGGCGTTCGAAGCCTGCCAGCATGCGCAGCAGGGTGGACTTGCCCGAGCCCGAGCCGCCCAGCAGGGCGAAGATCTCGCCCTTGCGGATTTCCAGGGACACGTCGTCCACGGCAATCGTTTCGTCGAACTTTTTGGTGACCCTGTCAATCTTGACCAGCACCTGCTTGGGCTGCTGGTCGCCTTCGAGGGCTTTCTTATAGGCACCGGAGGCAACTGCCATGAGTGAAACTCCCAACAAGATTTGTACGCCCGCCCCTTGCATGGCGGGCCTGGATTGTTACTTGCCCGACTTGACCTTGGTCCAGCTGCGGGTCATCAAGCGTTGCACCTTGGGGGGCAGCTCGCTGTTGACGAACATCTTGTCCAGCACGTCCTGCGGCGGGTATACCGCGGGATCTGTCCTCACGGCCTGGTCCATCAGGTCGCCCGCCTTGGGGTTCGGGTTGGCATAGCCGACATAGTCACTGACCTGGGCGATGACCTCGGGTTTGAGCAGATAATCGATGAAGGCATGGGCCTCCTTGACGTTCTTGGCATCCTTGGGGATCGCCAGTACGTCGAACCAGAGGTTGCCGCCTTCCTTGGGAATGGCATAGGCCAGGGTCACGCCCTTGCCGGCTTCCTCGGCGCGGGCCTTGGCCTGGAACACATCGCCGGAGAAGCCTGCGGCCACGCAGATGTCGCCGTTGGCAAGGTCGGTGATGTACTTGGACGAGTGGAAATAGGTCACGTACGGGCGCACGGCCAGCAGTTTCTTCTCGGCGTCGGCGTAGTCCTTGGCGTTGGTGCTGTTGGGGTTGCGGCCCATGTACTGGAGGACCGCCGGCAGCATTTCGTCAGCCGAGTCGAGGAAGGCGACGCCGCACTTGGAGAGCTTCTCGATGTTCTCGGGCTCGAACAGCACCGCCCAGGAGTCGATGGTCTCGACGCCCAGCGCCTCCTTGACCTTCTCGACGTTGTAGCCGATGCCATTGGTGCCCCACAGGTAGGGCACTGCGTAGGCGTTGCCTGGGTCGTTCTGCTCCAGGCGCTTCATCAGCGCCGGGTCGAGATTCGAATAATGGGTCAGCAGGTTGCGGTCGAGCTTCTGGAACGCCCCCGCCTTGATCTGCTTGCCCAGGAAATGATTGGACGGCACCACCACGTCATAGCCGGTACGGCCGGCCAGCAGCTTGCCTTCCAGGGTCTCGTTGGAGTCGAAGACATCCTGTACCGGCTTGATGCCGGTTTCTTTCTCGAAGTCCGCGAGGGTGTTGGGGCCGATATAGTCCGACCAGTTGTAGACGTGCACCGTGGGCGCCGCTTGGACGCTGATAGCCAGCGTCAGGCCCGCTCCGGCCAGCATGGCCTTGCGAAAGATGGAAATAGACAAGTGGGAGGTCCTCACAATAGTGCCCGTGGTCGCGGCAGCACACCTGCCGCACAAGCAAAACCGGCGCGCAACTTACCTTCGCTGCCTCGATGCAGCAAAACATATTTGTCTTCGCGCTCTCGCATGGGCCGCTCTGACACGGCCCATGCGAGCACAGCTGGGCTTACTTGCCCGACTTGATCTTGGTCCAGCTGCGGGTGATCAGGCGTAGGGTGCCTGCATCCAGGTCGCTGATCGCGTACAGCTGCTTCTTCACTTCATCCGACGGGTAGATGGCCGGATCGCTGGTGATGTCCTTGTCCACCAGCGGGGTCGCCGCCTTGTTGCCGTTCGGGAAGCGCACGGCATTGGTGATCTCGGCCATGACCTCTGGCTGCATCAGGTAGTTCATGAACGTGTAGGCGGCGTCGAGGTTGGTGGCATCCTTGGGGATGGCGACCATGTCATAGAAGGTGCCTGCGCCTTCCTTGGGAATGGTGTAGGCCAGCTTGACCTTGTCGCCCGCCTCGTGGGCGCGTGCCTTGGACTGCTCCAGGTCGCCCGAGTAGCCCACGGCGACGCAGATGTTGCCGTTGGCCAGGTCCGAGATGTACTTGGAGGAATGGAAGTAGGCGACCGAAGGACGGATCTTCATGAACAGGTCTTCGGCGGCCTTGAGGTCTGCCTTTTCCTTGCTGTTGGTCGGCTTGCCCAGGTAGTGCAGCGCCGCCGGGATCATCTCGGTCGGTGCGTCGAGGAAGCTCACGCCGCAGCTCTTGAGCTTCTCCATGTTCTCGGGCTTGAACACCACGTCCCAGGAATCGATCTTGTCGACGCCCAGCGCGGCCTTGACCTTCTCGAGGTTGTAGCCGATGCCGATCGAGCCCCACATGTAGGGGAAGGCATGCTTGTTGCCCTGGTCACTGGCGTCGCCGACGGCCTTGAGCAGGTCCTCATCGAGGTTTTTCCAGTTGGGCAGCTTCGACCTGTCCAGCTCCTGGTAGACGCCGGCCTTGATCTGCTTGGCCAGGAAGTTGTTCGACGGCACGACGATGTCGTAGCCGGACTTGCCCGCCAGCAGCTTGGCTTCGAGGGTTTCGTTGCTGTCAAAGACGTCGTAGACCACCTTGATGCCGGTCTGCTTCTCGAACTTGGCCACCGTATCGGGGGCGATGTAGTCCGACCAGTTGTAGACGTGCAGTACCTTGTCATCCGCCTGAACTGCAGTGGCCATGCCCCCCATCAGGGCTGCGGCCAGCAACGTCTTGCCCATTTTCATCATGCGTCATGCTCCAGAATGTTTGATTAGCCATCTGTCCAGCAGCCAGGGCCTGCAGTACACGCGTCGAGCGACTGAAACAGTCGCTAGTCTGGCAAGTTACAAGGCGTTATTTCAAGGAAAGCACCGCCTTGTAACCGCTTAATGTCACAACGCTAGCCTAGCAGGCGGTCAACGCACCGCTTCGAGGGTCAGGTCCAGGCATTTGCGAGCTTTTTCAATGAGCTCGTCGATCTCCTCGAAGCTGATCACCAGCGGCGGCGCAATGATCATGGTGTCGCCCACGGCGCGCATCACCAGCCCGTTCTCGAAGCAGAAGTTGCGGCAGACCATGCCCGCGCCCTTGCCCTCGAAGCGGCTGCGGCTTGCCTTGTCCTTGACCAGCTCGATCGCGCCGAGCAGGCCCAGGCCGCGGACTTCGCCCACCAATGGGTGGTCACCAAGCTCGCGCAGACGCTTTTGCAAGTATGGTGCCGTTTCCGTGCGGGCCTTCTCGACGATCTTCTCGTCCTGGAGGATGCGCAGGTTTTCAAGGCCCACGGCCGCAGCGACCGGGTGGCCGGAGTAGGTGAAGCCATGGTTGAAGTCACCGCCTTCGCTCAGCACCTTGGCCACGGTGTCACGAACGATCACGCCGCCCATGGGGATGTAACCGGAGGTCAGGCCCTTGGCGATGGTCATCAGGTCTGGCGCCAGGTCGTAGTAGTCGGAGCCGAACCACTCGCCTGTGCGACCGAAGCCGCAGATCACTTCGTCGGCGACGAAGAGGATGTCGTACTTGGCAAGGATCTGCTTGATCCGTGGCCAGTAGGTGTCTGGCGGGATGATCACCCCACCGGCGCCCTGGATCGGCTCGGCGATGAACGCCGCGACCTGGTCCTCGCCGACTTCGAGAATCTTTTTCTCCAGCTGATCGGCCGCCCAGACCCCGAATTCGTCCGGAGTCATGTCCCCTCCTTCACCGAACCAGTACGGCTGCGGGATGTGCACGATGCCCGGGATCGGCAGGCCCCCTTGCTCGTGCATGCCACTCATGCCGCCCAGGCTTGCGCCCGCCACAGTGGAGCCGTGGTAGCCGTTGATCCGGCCGATCAGCGTCTGCTTGTTCGGCTTGCCCTTGAGTGCCCAGTAGTGGCGCACCATGCGCAGCACGGTGTCGTTGCCTTCGGAGCCGGAGCCGGTGAAGAACACATGGCTCATGCCCTCGGGCGCGACCTGGGTGATGGCCTTGGCCAGCTCCAGTGCCGGAGGGTGAGCGGTCTGGAAGAACAGGTTGTAGTACGGCAGCTCGCGCATCTGTTTCTCTGCCGCCTGTACCAGCTCTTCCCGACCATAGCCAACCGCCACGCACCACAGGCCAGCCATGCCATCGAGGATCTTGCAGCCTTCGCTGTCCCACAGATGCACGCCCTGAGCCCGGGTGATGATGCGCGGGCCCTTTTCCTTCAGTTGCTTGTAATCGCTGAAAGGTGCCAGGTGGTGCTCGCGGCTCAAGGCTTGCCAATCACGGGTTTGCGGGTTGTTGGGGGTCATGTGTTTCTCCGTGTTCCGACAGCCGCGCTCGCGCGGCTACAGGGTTGATCAGACGGCAAACAGCAGGAACTCGCGTTCCCAGGAGCTGATTACCCGCTTGAAGTTTTCATGCTCGGCACGCTTGGTCGCCACATAGCCGGCGATGAATTTCTTGCCCAGGTATTTTTCAAGGGACCGGCAGTTTTCCATGCGCTCCAGCGCGTCCTCGAGGGTCAGCGGCAGGCGCAGGTTGCGGCGCTCGTAGCCACGGCCCTGGACCGGCGCGCTCGGCTTGAGGCCCTCGACCATGCCGATATAGCCACACAGCAGGCTGGCGGCGATCGCCAGGTAAGGGTTGGCATCGGCGCCGGGCAAGCGGTTCTCGACGCGGCGGTTCTGCGGGCCGGCATCGGGCACGCGCAGGCCGACGGTGCGGTTTTCCTCGCCCCACTCCACGTTCACCGGTGCCGACGTGTCGGGCAGGAAGCGGCGGAACGAGTTGACGTTGGGCGCGAACAGCGGCAGCACTTCGGGGATGAACTTCTGCAAGCCGCCGACGTGGTGCAGGAACAGCTCGCTCATGCTGCCGTCTTCGGTAGAGAAGATGTTCTTGCCGGTGGCCACGTCGATGATGCTCTGGTGCAAGTGCATGGCACTGCCCGGCTCGCCGGTCATGGGCTTGGCCATGAAAGTGGCGGCGACGTTGTGCTTGAGTGCGGCCTCGCGCATGGTGCGCTTGAACACCAGTATCTGGTCGGCCAGGTGCAGGGCGTTGCCATGACGGAAATTGATCTCCATCTGCGCCGTGCCGTCCTCGTGGATCAGCGTATCGAGGTCCAGGTTCTGCAGTTCGCACCAGTCGTAGACGTCTTCGAACAGTGGATCGAATTCGTTGGCGGCCTCGATGGAAAACGACTGGCGACCGGTTTCGGGACGGCCGGAGCGGCCGATCGGCGGCTGCAGCGGGAAGTCCGGGTCTTCACAGCGCTTGGTCAGGTAGAACTCCATCTCGGGCGCCACGATCGGCTGCCAGCCTTTCTCGGCATAGAGCTTGAGCACCTTCTTGAGCACGTTGCGCGGCGACAGCTCGACCGGGTTGCCCATCTTGTCGTAGGTATCGTGGATCACCTGCGCGGTGGGCTCAATGGCCCAGGGTACGAGAAACACCGCGTTCTCGTCGGGACGGCAGATCATGTCGATGTCGGCCGGGTCGAGCAGTTCGTAATAGATGTCGTCGTCGACGTAGTCGCCGGTCACGGTCTGCAGCAGCACGCTTTCTGGCAGCCGCATGCCTTTTTCGGCGATGAACTTGTTGGTCGGCGAGATCTTGCCGCGGGTGATCCCGGTCAAGTCGCTGATCAGGCACTCGACTTCGGTGATCTTGTTTTCTTTCAACCAATCGGTGAGCTGGTCGAGGTTGCTACTCATAAATACCTCAGGAGGTAATGCCCTTGCCGTCAGGCTCAGGCGCTGTGCGCCGCCGTGGCGACGCGTTGTACTGCCCGCGGGGCAGTGCCTGCCATTCTGGCCGCCATTGCAGGCTTCTGGCAAAGGCTCGACGACAACGAGCCGCGACCATGGACAGGCACGCTATAGTGAGAAGGCAGGTTTTGCAGAGGGGAGATGGGAAGCGAGGCGCCCGGGCCGTCAATTATTGCGGCCAGGCCAGGCATTTTTGCCAGCCAGGTGCTGGCGGCAGCGCCGATCGATGACGGGCGAGACATGTAACCCCCTATGTTCTTATGCGGTTATGGGTTGGGATCGAGCTTAGCCTTGTTCATTTTTTTTCACAACACCCCTGTAAAAAATAAAAGACGCCCTGCCTGGATAGCGCTCCCCGGACAAAATAGCGGATAATGGCGTGCCCTGATTTGCAGCAAAAATGGCCGTCGCAGTGCCATTTCAGGGCATCAATGGGTTGACTTGACTTCACAAAGCCTTTCCGA
>JAQZAY010000072.1 GCA_029239415.1 Pseudomonas sp.
AGGGCTGCACTGGACCATCTGGTAATGATCCGGCAGCCCATTGAGCGCCTCGGAGGCACCCAGGAACAGGTACCCACCAGGCTTCAACGTACTGTGGATACGCAGCAGGATGTCCTTCTTGACCTGGGCCGAGAAGTAGATCAGCACGTTGCGGCAGAACACGATGTCGAACTTGCCCAGGCTCGCATAGCTGTCGAGCAGGTTGAACGAGCGGAACTCGACGCGGCTGCGGATCGCCGGCTTGACCGCCCAGCGGCCCGGCGACTTGACGTCGAAGTAGCGCTGCAGGCGCTCCTGCGAGAGGCCGCGGGCGATCGCCAGGCTGTCGTACTCGCCGCTCTTGCAGTTGGTCAGCATCAACCCCGACAGGTCGGTGGCGACGATCTGCGCGCCCATCTTCAACTGGCCCAGGTTGCTGCGCTCGAACTCGTCGATGGCCATGGAGATCGAGTACGGCTCCTGCCCCGACGAACACGCCGCCGACCAGATGCGCAGGCGCTGGCCAGGGTTGGCCTTGATCTGCTGGGGCAGCACCCGGTTCTTGAGCACTTCGAAGGGATAGGTGTCGCGAAACCACAGGGTCTCGTTGGTGGTCATGGCATCGACCACCTGCTCGCGCAGGCCACTGCGTGGCTGGGCCTGGATGCGCTGCACCAGCTCGGTCAGCGACTTGATGCCGTGCTGCTCCAACAACTTGTTGAGGCGGCTGGACACCAGGTACTGCTTGTTCTCGCCCAGCAGGATGCCACAGGCTTTTTCCAGGAATACCCGGAACTGTTCGAAATCCAAATTACCCGTAGACACTGCTGCCGCCTCTCAAATCGTCTGTAGCGCCAGGGAAAGACCCCTGGCGGTCAATGCGTGGCCTTGATGCGGTCGACGACCCGTTGGGCCAGGTCGTCCGGCTTGAACTTGGCCAGGAAGTCATCTGCCCCCACCTTGCGCACCATGGCATGGTTGAACACGCCAGACAGGGAAGTATGCAGGATGATATGCAGTTTTTGCATGCGTGGATCGCTGCGGATCTCCGCGGTCAGGGTATAGCCGTCCATCTCGGGCATCTCGATGTCCGAGATCATCATCAGGAACTCATCCTCCGGGCGCTTGCCCTCGTCCACCAGCTTGCGCAGGTAGTCCAGGGCCTGGCGGCCATCGTTGAGCGCCACCACCTCCACGCCCACGGTCTGCAGGCAACGGCTGACCTGCTTGCGCGCCACCGAGGAGTCGTCCACGGTAAGCACGCGCAGCATCACGGCCTTGTCCTGCACCTCGGCATCGATCACGCCCTCGGAGATCGACTCGGAGGTCGGCGCCACTTCGGCGAGCACCTTCTCGACGTCGATGATGTGCACCAGCTTGTTGTCGACCCGGGTCACCGCCGTCAGGTAGTGATCGCGGCCGGTGCCCTTGGGCGGCGGATGGATCTCCTCCCAGTTCATGTTGACGATGCGCTCGACCGAGTGCACCAGGAAACCCTGGGTCTTGGTGTTGTACTCCGTGATGATCACGAAGCTCTTGCGCGTCTCTTCCTGCAGGCCGGGCAAGCCGGTGGCCATCGACAGGTCGAGGATCGGGATGGTCGCCCCGCGGATATTGGCGACACCGCGCACCACTGGGCTCGACCTGGGCATCACGGTCAGGGCCGGGCATTGCAGTACCTCGCGGACCTTGAACACGTTGATGCCGTACAGCTGGTTGCCATTGAGGCGAAACAGCAGCAGTTCGAGGCGATTCTGTCCCACCAGCTGCGTGCGCTGGTTCACCGAATCCATTACACCCGCCATGCCTGACTCCTTTAAAACTGTTTGAGCGTGCGTACAAAGTCGGCACGAGGATTGCTTTTTTGAGCGTCATGCACATGAAAACGACATATTCCCGACGACTGACCCGCGCCCTTTGCAGCCTTGTGGCCGCACTGTGCCTGTGGGCACCTGGTGCGCGCGTGCTGGCCGAGGGGTTCACCCTGCCTGAACAGCTTATCGGTGTGACCCAGGGGTTTCTTGAGTTCACCGTCGAAGATTATCTGGCGAGCAGCCAGACCGAGGGCCGCTACGAGGTCCAGGTCAACACCCTGGACCCGCGCCTGCGCATGCCGCTGTGCTCCCAGGACCTGGACGCCACCCTGGAAAGCCCGGCGCAGCCGCTGGGGCGGGTCACGGTGCGGGTGCGCTGCGATAGCAGCGCGCCATGGACCGTGTTCGTGCCAGCCCAGGTGAAGCTGTTCCGCGAGGTGGTCACCATGGTGCGACCGCTCAAGCGTGAAAGCGTGATCGGCGCCGAGGACGTGGCATTGCGCGAGCGCGATGTCGGCACGCTCAAGCAAGGTTTCCTGAGCCAGCTCGACCAGGCGGTGGGCATGAAGCTGCTGCGCCCGACCGTCCTGGACCAGGTCCTGACCCCGCAGCACCTGGAACAGCCCGAGCTGATCCAGAAAGGCGACCAGGTGGTGATCATCGCGCGCAGCGGCAGCCTGGCCGTGCGCATGCCGGGCGAGGCGCTGGTCAAGGGCGGCCTGAGCGAGCAGATCCGGGTACGCAACCTCAACTCCAAGCGGGTGGTCAAGGCGCGGGTGACCGGCCCTGGCCAGGTCGAGGTGGCCATGTAAGAGAACGCTGGCGATGCGGAACCGCATTTCCTAAACTGTGTCAGAACGTGTTGCGTCGGCTTGCTGACAGGCGGCTCCGTATTTGCGCCTAAAGTTTCTTTCGGGTTGGCCGAAAACATGGCAAGCGTCCAGACATCCAGAGGTTTTCTGATCATGGTCATCGACTTCAGTCGTTTCAACAACACCCCGTCCACGGGCGGTGTGCGCAGCAGCGCTGCGACCGGTAACGCCGAAAAGACGGGCGAGGCCAAGAGCGCCCCACAAACCGCCGCCGCGAGCGGAGAAGCAGTACACCTGAGCCCAGAGGCCCAGCAATTGCAGAAGATTACCGACAACCTGCGTGACCAGCCGGTGGTCGACAGCGCCCGCGTGGCCGAGTTGAAACAGGCCATCGCCAACGGCAGCTACAAGGTCGACGCCGACCGGGTTGCCAGCAAGATGCTCAATTTCGAAGCCCAGCGCTGACCTGAAGGCGCGCTGACTTCAAGGACGCCACACGCCAAGAGCCAGCCATGCACGACACTACCCTGCTGCAACTGATCGAAGACGACATCGCCCCGGCGCAACAGCTGCAGCAGTTGCTGGAGCAGGAAGCGACTGCCCTGCATGGCCGTGACATGCAGCTGCTCGAGCACATCCTGGCGCGCAAGCAGTCGCTGATCGTGTTGCTCGAACAGCACGGCCGGCGCCGCAGCCAGCTGTTGTCCAGCCTGGGCCTGAGCGCTGATCGCGAAGGTGTGCAGGCATTGGCCGCAGGTTCGCCCAACGGCGCGGTATTGATGCAGCGGCTCGATGTACTGACCCAGTTGCTGGATGCCTGCCAGAAGAGCAACCAGACCAACGGGCTGATCATCCAGATGCAGCAACGCGCCACCGCCTCGCAGATCCGCATCCTGATGGGCGGCGACTCTCCGTCGCTGTATACCAGTCGTGGTACCACCTCTCTGTTGGCCAAGCCGCGGGCGCTCAGCCAGGCGTGATGCACACTGTTCAAGTCACGGAAGATACTGGCAAAATGCCGTTAATTGCGTGTGCCGTTTTTGCCTGGAGATCTACCATTCGTGTTCACTGAAGCCGATGCCCCGCAGCCGCCCAAGGTGCTGGACACTCCCTTGGAAATCGCTGCCAACCTGCGATTGCTGCTGGAGAGTCACGACCCGCTCATCATCACGTTCCCCAACCGCAGCCAGCGTTTCCAGAGCTACGTCGTGCACGCCGACCGCGACAGCAACAGCTGGGCGCTGGACGAGATGATCCCCCGCGACGGCGAACGCTTCATCGAGAACGGCGAGGCGTTTCGCATCGAGGGCTTCCATGATGGGGTACGCATCGCCTGGGAGTGCAACAGCCCGCTGACCATCACCCAGATCGACGGCAATCGCTGCTACCGCGGCGAACTGCCCCTGGAAATGACCTACCACCAGCGCCGCAACGCGTTTCGCGCGGCGCTGAAACTGTCGCAACTGGTCGATGTCGTGCTCGATGGCAGCCGCCTGAAAGGCCACGGCCCCCTGCGCGGCAAGCTGCTGGACATTTCCGCCACCGGTTGCAAGCTGCGTTTCGATGGCCATATCGAAGACAGCCTGCAGCTGGGCCAGGTCTACGAAAAGTTCGCCGCCGGCAACCCGCTGGGCTTGAGCCAGACCATGGTCGAGCTGCGCCACCTGCACTATGAAGAGCGCATCGACACCACGTTCGCCGGGGTTCGCTTCCACAACCTCAATGGCCAGATGCAGCGCAAGATCGAAAGCTTCGTCTACCAGCTGCAGCGCGAAGCGCGCCGGTTCGACAAGGACGACTACTGACAGCCGTGCTGCGGGGCAGCAGGCGCTGCCCAGCGCTTGCCTTCAGACCTGCGGCGGCTTGCCCACCTCATCGGCCGCGACCACTTCCTCACGCTCCGCCTCTTCCTGCTCGGCTTCGGTGTCTTCGGCCGCAACCGGCGTCTGCATCTGGTCCTGCACCACCTGCTCATCGACCCGTGGGTCCAGCGCTGCCGACAAGGGCGAGCCTGCGGCCGGCATGGCCACGTGGTGCAGCGGCGCGTCATCGACCTGGTGCAGGCCGGTAACGGCTTTCGGCCGGATCCGCCATACCAGCACCAGCGCGAAGAACACAAAGAAGGCATACAGCATCTGCGGGCCGAGCATCTTCATCAGCACGCCCGCCACCAGCGGCCCGATGCTCGCGCCGACGCCGTAGGTCACCAGCAGCATCGCGGTCAGCGACACCCGGCGCTCGCCCTCGACGTGGTCGTTGGAGAACGCCACCGCCAGCGGATACAGGCAGAACTGCAGCAGCGAGATCACGAAGCCGATGCCGAACAGCAGCTCCAGCGGCACGTTCGGCAGGAGCGCCAACGGCAGCGCCGCCAGCGCCAGGCCCACGGCCGCGCTGCGGATCAACAGCGCGCGGTCGTAGCGGTCGGACAGCCAGCCCAGGGGCCATTGCACCACCAGGCCGGCGAAGATGCAGCAACCCATGAACAGACCGACCTGCTCGGTGGTCAGCCCCTGCCCGGTTGCATACACCGGCGCCAGGCCGTAGAACGAGCCGACGATAAGGCCTGAACCGAGCACCGTGCTGAGCGATTGCGGCACCCGCTTGATGAAGAACCTCGGCTCCATC
The DNA here is from genome assembly GCA_029239415.1 of Pseudomonas sp. The sequence goes on from JAQZAY010000072.1 coordinate 5,234, forward strand.
GGCGCCGGATGCAACGGCGCCGGGTGGATGCGCCGCGTCATCGCCACCGGCACCAGGCACAATGCAAAGCACATCGCCACCAGCATCAGCAACTCGGGGCCCAGGCCCGGATGCACCACCAGTACCAGCTGGCCGAGCACCAGGCCCAGGTAGGAGGCGATCATGTAGCCGCTGAACACCGCACCGCGCTGGCGCGCCTCGGCCTGCTCGTTGAGCCAGCTCTCGAGGACCATGTACTGGCACATCATGCCCAGGCCGACGATCATCCTCAGCCCGACCCAGGCCGGCAGCCAGTCGGTCATGCCATGGCCCAGCACCGCCGCGCCGACGATGCCGGCACAGGTGGCGTAGGCACGAATGTGCCCTACCCGGCCGATCAGCCGGTGACCGATCTTGCCGCCCAGGGCCAGGCCGAAATAGTTGGCCGCCATGAGCGCACCGACCCACAGGCTGTCGACGTTCTCGGCAGCCAGGCGCAAGGCCAGGTAGGTACTGAGCAGGCCGGAGCCGATCAACATCATCAGGGCGGCGAAATACAGCGAGCGAAATGACTTCCAGATCTGTCGCATCAGCGTCCCGGAGGGCTCCTTGGTGCAGGTGGAGAAGAACTGTTCGAAGCATAAGGGCAAACGCCAGGCGGCGCAGGCCCATACTCGAATAAAACCGGCCAAGGGGCGCGCCCGGACCGGCGTGCGTCTTTGTCGGCAAAGTCCAGGTCAGGCCTGGGCCGCCAGCACTCGCCGCTCCCAAGGGGTGATCTCGTTGAAGAAATCGGTCATCTCCAGGGTCTTGGTCGCGACATAGCCTTCGATGAACTCCCCGCCGAACAGTTCCCGAGCCAGCTCGCTGCGCTTGAGGCGCTGCAGCGCGGCGTGCAAGGTGCACGGCAAGCTCAGGCGGTCGGGCACCTCGAATTCGCCCTGGATGGCCGCCGTCGGCTCGAGCCGCTGCTCGATGCCGTGCAGCCCGGCCGCAAGGCTTGCGGCGATGGCCAGGTACGGATTGGCATCGGCGCCCGGCAAGCGGTTCTCGACCCGGCGCGCCACCGGCGCACTGGCCGGAATGCGCAGCCCGGCGGCGCGGTTGTCCTCTGACCAGCAGGCATTGTTGGGCGAGGCATAGGGATGGCACAGCCGCTGGTAGGAATTGACGTTGGGCGCGAACAGCGCGGTGAAGTCGGCCATGCAGGCCTGCAGCCCGCCAATGAAGTGACGGAAGGTGTCTGTCGCCAGCCCGTCGGCGTCGCTGAACACATTGCGGCCACTGTCGAGCTGCACCAGGCTCTGGTGGATGTGCATCGAGCTGCCGGGCGTCCCGGCCAGGGGCTTGGCCATGCACACCACGGTCAGGCCATGCTTGAGCGCCACTTCCTTGAGCAAATGCTTGAACAGGAACGTCTGGTCGGCCAGCAGCAGCGGATCGCCGTGCAGCAGGTTGATCTCGAACTGGCTGACGCCCATCTCGTGCATGAAGGTGTCGCGCGGCAGGCCGAGTTCGGCCATGCAGCGGTAGACTTCGCTGAAAAAGGGCCGCAGGCCATTGTTGGAGCTGACGCTGAACGCCGAATGGCCCATCTCGCGCCGGCCGTCCATGCCCAGCGGCGGCTGGAAGGCCAGCGAAGGGTCGGCGTTTGGCGCGAAGACGAAGAACTCGAGCTCTGTCGCCACCACCGGCGCCAGGCCCAGCGCCGCATAGCGGGCGATCACCGTTTTCAGCAGGCCGCGGGTCGAAAGCCCCGAGCGCTCGCCCGTCAATTCGTTGGCATCGCAGATCGCCAGGGCGCGTGGCCCGTCGCTCCATGGCAGGCGGAAGGTCTGCTGCGGGTCGGCGGCCAGCGCCAGGTCGCCGTCGTCGCTGCCGTAGAACCTCGCCGGCGGGTAGCCGCCCATGATGCATTGCAGCAGCACGCCCCGCGCCAGCTGCAGCCGGCGTCCTTCGAGGAAGCCCTCGGCAGTCATCACCTTGCCGCGCGGCACGCCGTTGAGGTCTGGCGTGACGCACTCGATTTCGTCAATGCCCTTCAATCGCTCGGCGAATGAATGCTGGCCATTGCTCGTCATGACACTTCCTTATCGTTTTCGCTTGCCGTTAACGGCGACAGGCACAACATAGGCCTGCCCGCTCCTGACTGCAATGTCAGCCGCGCAACGTCATCCCATTGACCGGCAACGGCAGCGCCGTCTTGTAGCGCACCTGCTTGAGCGCAAAGCTCGAGCGGATATTGGCCACGCCCGGCAGGCGCGTGAGGTAGTCGAGAAAGCGTTCCAGCGCCTGGATGCTGGGCAGGAGCACGCGCAGCAGGTAGTCGGGGTCGCCGGTCATCAGGTAGCACTCCATGACCTCGGGGCGCTCGGCGATCTCTTCTTCGAAGCGGTGCAGCGACTGCTCGACCTGCTTCTCGAGGCTGACATGGATGAACACGTTCACGTCCAGGCCCAGCACCTCGGGCGACAGCAACGTCACCTGCTGGCGGATCACCCCCAGCTCCTCCATGGCCTTGACCCGGTTGAAACAGGGCGTGGGCGACAGGTTGACCGAGCGCGCCAGCTCGGCGTTGGTGATGCGGGCGTTCTCCTGCAGGCGGTTGAGAATGCCGATATCCGTGCGATCGAGTTTTCGCATGAGACAAATTCACCTGATTCTTGTGTTTATCCGGAATGTTTATCTCCTGGCTCGGATAAAGGCAACGAAGTTGAGAGAAATATTCTTCCAGCGGCCCACTAAGATGTATTCAACGCTGACCTCTGGGCCACAAGCCGGCGTCAGCAGCGACCGCTTCAAAGCTCACAAAAACACAATACCGAGCGAGCGTGAAAAGCATGAACGAGTACGCCCCCCTGCGCCTGCATGTGCCCGAGCCTACAGGCCGGCCTGGCTGCCAGACCGATTTCTCCTACCTGCGCCTGAACGATGCCGGCCAGGTCCGCAAGCCGCCTGTCGATGTGGATGCCGCCGACACGGCCGACCTTTCCAACAGCCTGGTCCGCGTGCTGGACGAGCATGGCAATGCCTTGGGCCCCTGGGCCGAGGGCATCGACGGCGACGTCCTGCGCGCGGGCATGCGCGCGATGCTCAAGACCCGGCTGTTCGACAGCCGCATGGTCGTGGCCCAGCGCCAGAAGAAGATGTCCTTCTACATGCAGAGCCTGGGCGAGGAAGCCATCGGCAGCGCCCAGGCGCTGGCGCTCAACCGCACCGACATGTGCTTCCCGACCTACCGCCAGCAGAGCATCCTGATGGCCCGCGACGTGTCGCTGGTCGAGATGATCTGCCAGCTGCTGTCCAACGAGCGCGACCCGCTCAAGGGCCGCCAGCTGCCGATCATGTACTCGGTGCGCGAGGCCGGCTTCTTCACCATCAGCGGCAACCTGGCGACCCAGTTCGTGCAGGCGGTCGGCTGGGCGATGGCCTCGGCGATCAAGGGCGACACCAAGATCGCCTCGGCGTGGATCGGCGACGGCGCCACCGCCGAGTCGGACTTCCACACCGCCCTGACCTTCGCCCACGTCTACCGCGCGCCGGTGATCCTCAACGTGGTCAACAACCAGTGGGCGATCTCGACCTTCCAGGCCATCGCCGGTGGCGAGGCCACCACCTTCGCCGGCCGCGGCGTGGGCTGCGGCATCGCCTCGCTGCGGGTCGACGGCAACGACTTCATCGCCGTCTACGCCGCCTCGCGCTGGGCCGCCGAGCGCGCCCGCCGCGGCCTTGGCCCGAGCCTGATCGAATGGGTCACCTACCGCGCCGGGCCGCACTCCACCTCGGACGATCCGTCCAAGTACCGTCCCGCCGATGACTGGAGCCACTTCCCGCTGGGCGACCCGATCGCCCGCCTCAAGCAGCACCTGCTGGCCCAGGGCCTGTGGAGCGAGCAAGAGCACCAGGCCGTCAGCGCCGAGCTCGAGGCCGAGATCATCGCAGCGCTCAGGGAAGCCGAGCAGTACGGCACCCTCGGCCACGGCCATGCACCGAGCGCCGCCTCGATGTTCGAGGACGTCTACAAGGACATGCCCGACCACCTGCGGCGCCAGCGCCAGGAACTGGGGGTGTGAGATGAACGACCACAACAGCAGCATCGACCCGGAAACCGCCATGACCACCACCACCATGACCATGATCCAGGCCTTGCGCTCGGCCATGGATGTGATGCTCGAACGCGATGACAACGTGGTGGTGTATGGCCAGGACGTCGGCTACTTCGGCGGCGTGTTCCGCTGCACCGAAGGCCTGCAGGCCAAATATGGCAAGTCGCGGGTGTTCGACGCGCCGATTTCCGAAAGCGGCATCGTCGGCACTGCCGTGGGCATGGGCGCCTACGGCCTGCGGCCGGTGGTGGAGATCCAGTTCGCCGACTACTTCTACCCCGCCTCCGACCAGATCGTCTCGGAGATGGCGCGCCTGCGCTACCGCTCGGCCGGCGAGTTCATCTCGCCGCTGACCTTGCGGATGCCCTGTGGCGGCGGCATCTATGGCGGCCAGACCCACAGCCAGAGCCCGGAGGCCATGTTCACCCAGGTCTGCGGCCTGCGCACGGTGATGCCGTCGAACCCCTACGACGCCAAGGGCCTGCTGATCGCCTCGATCGAGAACGACGACCCGGTGATCTTCCTCGAGCCCAAGCGCCTGTACAACGGCCCCTTCGACGGCCACCACGACCGTCCCGTAACCCCTTGGTCGAAGCACCCGGCCAGCGCCGTGCCCGACGGCTACTACAGCGTGCCGCTGGACAAGGCCGCGATCACCCGCCCCGGCAACGAGGTGACGGTGCTGACCTATGGCACCACCGTCTACGTGGCCCAGGTGGCCGCCGAGGAAACCGGCGTCGATGCCGAGGTCATCGACCTGCGCAGCCTGTGGCCGCTGGACCTTGAAACCATCGTCGAGTCGGTGAAGAAGACCGGCCGCTGCGTGGTGGTGCACGAGGCCACGCGCACCTGCGGCTTCGGCGCCGAGCTGGTGGCGCTGGTGCAGGAGCACTGCTTCCACCACCTCGAGGCGCCGATCGAACGGGTCACCGGATGGGACACGCCCTACCCCCACGCGCAGGAATGGGCCTACTTCCCAGGCCCTTCGCGGGTGGGCGCGGCATTGAAACGGGTCATGGAGGTCTGAATGGGCACGCACGTCATCAAGATGCCGGACATCGGCGAAGGCATCGCGCAGGTCGAGCTGGTGGAGTGGTTCGTCAAGGTCGGCGACCTGGTCAGCGAAGACCAGGTGGTGGCCGATGTCATGACCGACAAGGCCACGGTCGAGATTCCCTCGCCGGTCAGCGGCAAGGTCCTGTCCCTGGGCGGCCAGCCGGGTGAAGTCATGGCGGTCGGCAGCGAGCTGATCCGCATCGAGGTCGAGGGCAGCGGCAACCAGCGGGAAACGGCCGAGGCCAAGCCGGTCGCAGCGACACCGGCAGCAGCACCGACCCCTGCCCCGGTGGCTGCGGTGGCTACGGCGCCTGTGGCCAATGCGCCGGCCAGCACCCATGCCATGCCGGACATCGTCCCGCGCCAGGCCGGCGAACGCCCGCTGGCATCGCCTGCCGTGCGCAAGCGCGCACTGGATGCCGGTATCGAGTTGCGCTATGTGCACGGCAGCGGTCCTGCCGGACGCATCCTGCACGAGGACCTCGACGCCTTCATCCGCCAGCCCCAGCGTGCGGGCGCCTCGGCACCGGCCGGCTACATCCGCCGCACCGACAGCGAACAGATCCAGGTCATCGGCCTGCGCCGCAAGATCGCCCAGCGCATGCAGGATGCCAAGCGCCGTGTCGCGCACTTCAGCTATGTCGAGGAAATCGACGTCACTGCCCTCGAAGCGCTGCGCCAGCACCTCAACAAGCAATGGGGCGAAAGCCGCGGCAAGCTTACCCTGCTGCCCTTCCTGGTACGCGCCATGGTCGTCGCCCTGCGCGACTTCCCGCAGATCAACGCCACCTATGACGACGAGGCCCAGGTCATCACCCGCCACGGCGCGGTGCACGTGGGCATCGCCACCCAGGGCGACAACGGCCTGATGGTGCCCGTGCTGCGCCACGCCGAGGCCGGTACCCTGTGGGGCAACGCCAGCGAGATCACCCGCCTGGCCCACGCCGCGCGCAACAACAAGGCCAGCCGCGACGAATTGTCCGGCTCGACCATCACCCTCACCAGCCTCGGCGCGCTCGGCGGCATTGCCAGCACCCCGGTGGTCAACACGCCGGAAGTCGCCATCGTCGGCGTCAACCGCATGGTCGAGCGACCCATGGTGATCGACGGCCAGATCGTGGTGCGCAAGATGATGAACCTGTCCAGCTCGTTCGACCACCGGGTGGTCGATGGCATGGACGCCGCCCAGTTCATCCAGGCCGTGCGCGGCCTGCTCGAGCAACCCGCCTGCCTGTTCGTGGAGTGATCATGCAACCAACCCTCAACACCACCCTGCTGGTCATCGGTGGCGGCCCTGGCGGCTACGTGGCCGCCATCCGCGCCGGGCAACTGGGCATCCCCACCGTGCTGGTCGAAGGCCAGGCGCTGGGCGGCACCTGCCTGAACGTGGGCTGCATCCCGTCCAAGGCGCTGATCCATGTGGCCGAGCAGTTCCACCAGGTGAGCCACGCGTCCAGCCTCGGCATCAGCGTTTCGGCGCCGCGCCTGGACATCGGCCAGAGCGTCGCCTGGAAGGACGGCATCGTCGACCGCCTGACCAGCGGCGTCGCGGCCCTGCTGAAGAAGCACAACGTGCAGGTCATCCATGGCTGGGCGAAGATCGTCGACGGCAAGAGCGTCGAGGTCGACGGGCAGCGGATCCAGTGCGAGCACCTGCTGCTCGCCACCGGTTCCAGCAGTGTCGAGTTGCCGATGCTGCCCCTGGGCGGCCCGGTCATCTCCTCTACCGAAGCCTTGGCGCCCGAGAGCCTGCCCAATCACCTGGTCGTGGTCGGTGGCGGGTATATCGGCCTCGAGCTGGGCATCGCCTACCGCAAGCTGGGCGTCGCGGTCAGCGTGGTCGAAGCCCGCGAGCGCATCCTGCCGACCTATGACAGCGAACTGACGCAGCCGGTGGCCGACTCGATCAGGAAGCTCGGGATCAAGCTGTACCTGGGTCATAGCGTCGAAGGCTTCGACGCCGATGCGCAGTGCCTGCTGGCGCGCGAAAGCGGCGGCGCCGAGGTCAGGCTGGAGACCGACCGTGTCCTTGTGGCAGTCGGCCGTCGCCCCCGCACCCAGGGCTTCAACCTCGAGAGCCTGGCGCTGGAGATGAACGGCGCCGCCGTCGCCATCGACGATCGCTGCCAGACCAGCATGCGCAACGTGTGGGCCATCGGCGACGTGGCCGGCGAACCGATGCTGGCCCACCGCGCCATGGCCCAGGGCGAGATGGTCGCCGAGCTGATCGCCGGCAAGGCCCGTCGCTTCGTGCCGACCGCGATTGCCGCCGTATGCTTCACCGACCCGGAAGTGGTGGTGGTCGGCAAGACACCCGAGCAGGCGCAGCAACCGGGACTGGACTGCATCGTCAGCCAGTTCCCGTTCGCGGCCAATGGCCGGGCCATGACCCTGGAATCGAAGAGCGGTTTCGTGCGGGTGGTGGCGCGGCGGGACAATCACCTGATCCTGGGCTGGCAGGCGGTGGGGGTCGGGGTTTCCGAACTGTCCAGCGCCTTTGCCCAATCGCTGGAGATGGGCGCGCGGCTGGAGGATGTGGCCGGGACGATCCATGCGCATCCAACCTTGGGTGAAGCGGTGCAGGAAGCAGCGCTACGTGCACTGGGGCATGCGTTGCACATCTGATAGTGAAGCCTTGTCGACGATTTGACCCGCTGCTTGCAGCGGGTCTTTTTTTGAGCGTTACTCACGCAGCGCCCGCGCTTCAAGCGAAAGCGCCGTACCGTTGATCATCACAAGGACATGACATGAAGCCGCTGGACGAAAGCGCTGCGCTGCTGATCATCGACATGCAGAAGGGTATCCAGCAGGCAAAGTCGGGTAGACGCAACAACCCCGATGCAGAGCAGCGAATCGGAGCATTGCTGAGCGCGTGGAGAACCACCCACCGCCCGGTCGTCCATGTCCGCCACATCTCGCGATCATCGGAGTCGGTGTTCTGGCCAGGGCAGCCAGGATGCGAATTCCAGGAGGCGTTGCAGCCACTGGCGCATGAGCATGTGGTCGAAAAGAATGTGCCCGATGCCTTCGCCGCGTCCGGGCTGGAGCGGTGGCTGCTGGCCCGGTCGATCCGGCAGATCGTGATCGTCGGCGTCGCAACCAACAACTCGGTGGAGTCTACCGCCCGGTCAGGCGGCAATCTCGGGTTCGACGTGGTGGTGGTTGCGGATGCGACCTACACCTTCGATCTGGTCGACCTGGCTGGGCGCCGGTGGCCTGCGGAGGATGTGCAGGTGTTGTCGCTGAGCAACCTGGCGATGGACTATGCGAGGGTGGTCGAGGCGGTGGATGTGTTGAGTGCGGTATAGGCCTGTGGTGCCAATACAGACCCGTCCGCTGGCAAGCCACATAGGCACAGCGCAAGCCCAAGATCGCCGTTGTACCTGTAGGAGCGGGCTTGCCCGCGATGAGGCCCGACTGGGCACGTTAGCGCTCTCAAGGGCAATGCAGTACCTGTGGGAGCTGGCTTGCCAGCGAAGAGGCCAGCCCGGCCAACTCATCTAGCTTGACCTGACATCGCCCTAAATGGCAACCGGCGAGCATCGCCCGCCGGTTGCCAGCCGCACTGCCCGCCTACCGCACCGGGCCCGTCATCATCCCGTGCGCCACGTCCTCGACCAGCGCCTTGGCCATTCCGCTGAGGTAATGCGCTCCCCAGACCATATCGCCGTTGTGCTCGACGCCGGCTTCCAGGGTCATCTGGTAGACACAGTTCAGCAGTACCGAGGCCTGTTCCAGGGCGTATTCCGCATCATGCCCTGGCAAAACCTTGAACAATCGGTCGGCATGCTTCCCAGTGACGCCCTCGCCAAAGGTGGCGACGCCCGTCGTCTTCAGCACTTTCGTCTTGATAGTGGTGCTCATGCTTGCTCTCCGGTTTGACGGTCAGCGTCGGGCCTGTACGCGGCTCAAGGCCATTTCGACCAGGCTGTGGGCATTCTCGATCTCATGCATCGCGGCCAGGGTCATGACCTGTCCGGCGGGCTTGGGATTGAGCAGCACCGT
>JAQZAY010000073.1 GCA_029239415.1 Pseudomonas sp.
ATCAACTGTGCCCCCTCGTTACGCACGTTCCCTACCGCCTTGCTCACTGCGAACCATTCGAAATCCTCCACCGGCAGGCACTCCTCGCGCGCCAGTGCCTCGGCCTCCTGGGACGTCAGCAGCGGGTCGATCCACTGCCGCGCATGCTCTGGCGACAGCACCAGCGGCCGGCGGTCGTGGATGTCCAGCATGCCCTGGTCGCTGGCAGCGGTGATGATGACGAAACCGTCGCCTTCGTTGGGCTCGAGCCCGGCATGCACCTCGGCCAGCGCGGCCATGAACATCGGCGCCTGGCTCTTGAGGCGGATGAAGTAGGGCTGCTTGCGCTTGGGGTCCTGCGGGTCGCTCACCCATTCGTACCAGCCGTCGGCCATCACCAGCGCCCGGCCTTGCGGCCACAGGGCCTTGAAGAACTTGCCGGTGGTCACGGTCTCGACGCGGGCGTTGATCGGGGCGGGGCGCTTGCCGGTGGCCCAGAAGGGTGCCCAGCCCCAGTGGCAGGGGTCGATGCGCAGGCCGTCGGCGGCACTGTGCAGGATCAGCACGCGGGTGCCGGGGGCGACGTTGTAGCGGTTGATCGGCGTGTGGTCGTAGCCGCTGACCACATCCTGCTCGGCATCGAGCTGGTGCAGGTAGTCGGTGATGTCCCTGGACTGGACGAAACGTCCGCACATGCGTGGCTCCTTATTTAACGAAATTCGCCGAGGTGGATTGACCGGATGCTCGGCAGCTAGTTAACTGTATGCATATACAGTAAAAAATATAAGGCTGTTCATCATGGTTTCCATTCTCGGTGCGATTGCGTCGAGCGGGCAGAGGCTCGCGCACTTCTCCTTTCGCGTGCCGGCGGGTTTTCCCTCGCCAGCGGCGGACCACATGGAGCAGCAGATCTCGCTGGACGACCTGTTCAACATCCGTGCGCCGCACATGTACCTGGTGAGGATAGACGGTGACAGCATGCAGGGCGCGGGGATCTACGATGGCGACCTGATCGTGGTCGACCGTTCGCTCGAGGCGCGCCATGGGCACATCGTGATCGCGGCGATCAATGGCGAGCCCTTGTGCAAGCGCCTGCACAAGGTAGGCCCCCAGGTCGCCCTGATGTCGGAGAACAAGCGCTTCCCCCCGCGCTATATCCTCGAGAGCGACGAGCTGGTGATCTGGGGCGTCGTCACCTTCAGTGTGCGCAGCCATGACAACCTCGCCTGAAACCGTCTTCGCGCTGATCGACTGCAACAGCTTCTACGCGAGCTGCGAGCGGGTGTTCCGGCCAGACCTGCGGCGCACGCCCATCGTGGTGCTGAGCAACAACGACGGCTGCGTCATTGCCCGCAGCGCCGAGGCCAAGCCATTGGTGAAGATGGGCGAGCCGTACTTCCGGGTCAAGGACACCCTGCGCAAGCACGGGGTGGTGGTGTTTTCGTCCAACTATGCGCTGTATGGCGACATGAGCCAGCGGGTGATGTCGGTGATCGAGGGCATGGTCCCCAGGCTCGAGGTCTACTCCATCGACGAGGCCTTCGCCGAGCTGACCGGCATGCCGGGCGACCTGGTCATGCTGGGGCGCCACCTGCGCGCCAACGTGCTGCGCGACACCGCGATCCCGGTCGGCGTCGGCATCGCGGGCACCAAGACGCTGGCCAAGCTGGCCAACCATGCCGCCAAGCGCTGGCAGGCCGAGAGCGGCGCGGTGGTCGACCTGCGCGACCCGGGCACGCGCGACTGGGTGCTGAAGAGGTGCGAGGCCTCGGAGGTCTGGGGCATCGGCCGGCGCATGGCCGCGCACCTGCGCGAGATGAACATCCTCACCGCCTGGGACCTGTCCCGCGCCGACCCCTGGACGCTGCGCAAGACCTTCAGCGTGGTGGTCGAGAAGACCGCCCGCGAGCTGGCGGGCACCCCGTGCCTGGCGCTCGACGAGCCCGACCCGCCCAGGCAGGAGATCTGCTGCAGCCGCATGTTCGGCCAGCGCGTGGCCGAGCTCGCGCCGATCAAGGAAGCGGTCGCCAGCTATGTGATGCGCGCCTCCGAGAAGCTGCGGGCGCAGGGCTCCTTGTGCCGCAAGATGCGGGTGAGCATCCGCACCGGGATGTTCAATCCGGACGAGGCCAGGTACGCCAGGGGCGTGATGGTGCGGTTGCCATACCCTACCGACGACGTGCGCCTGCTGACCCGCATGGCGATGGACGCGACCGTGCGGGCGTACCGGCCGGGGTTCAGGTACAGCAAGGCCGAGGTCCTGCTGCTCGACCTGTGCCAGCGCGGGGAGTACACCGACGACCTGTTCGCGGCCTCGCAACCGTTGAAGGACGAGCGGGTGATGCAGGTGCTCGATTGCATCAATGGTCGCTGGGGCAGGGGCACGTTGCGGCCGGCGGCGGTGCCGATGGATCCGGCGTGGGCGATGCGGCGGGAGATGATGAGTGGCAGCTATACCACGCAGGTGGGGCAGCTTTGGCGGATGCGCTGAAATGGCCCGGGTGCAGTCCGGGCGCAAGATAGTTCAACCTGGCGCGAAGGCCAGGATGGAGTTCCCGACAAAGATGTAAATTTCGTAAATAAGATTTAAACCTATTTGAGAATCAATATATTTACCGTCCCTGTGGCTACCCCAATACACGGAGACGTAGAAAGATGCAGTCCAGAACCTCACCCAACAGCCTGGCCCTGGCCTTTGTCGCGCTGGCGTCGCCCGCGATGCTCGCGACCTCGGTCCATGCTGAGGAAATTGCCTCCAGCGAGGTCCTGGAAATCCCGGTAGGCGACAACGCCATGGTGATCGAGAACACCATGGTGACCGCCGAGGAAGAAGCCCGCCAGGCGCTGGGCTCCTCGATCATCACCGAGCAAGACATCAAGCGCCGGCCGCCGGCCAACGACCTGTCCGACATCATCCGTCGCGAGCCGGGGGTCAACCTGACCGGCAACAGCGCCAGCGGCGCGCGGGGCAACAACCGCCAGATCGACTTGCGCGGCATGGGGCCGGAAAACACCCTGATCCTGATCGATGGCAAGCCGTCGAGCGGGCGCAACGCGGTGCGCTACGGCTGGAACGGCGACCGCGACACCCGTGGCGAGACCAACTGGGTGCCGGCCGAAGCCGTCGAGCGCATCGAGATCCTGCGTGGCCCGGCGGCGGCGCGCTACGGTTCCGGCGCCATGGGCGGGGTGGTGAACATCATCACCAAGCGCCCGACCGATGAGTTCAAGGGCAGCCTCAACCTGTACACGCAGATGCCCGAGGACAGCGCCGAGGGCGCCAGCCACCGCGCCAACTTCAACCTCGGCGGCGGGTTGACCGAGAACCTGGGCTTTCGCGTCTATGGCGGCCTGGCAAAAAGCGATGCCGACGACCTCGATATCAACGCCGACCATGCCAACAGCACCCTGGCCGCCGGCCGCGAAGGCGTGCGCAACAAGGACATCAACGGCCTGCTGAGCTGGAAGCTCAACGACGAGCATCGCCTGGAAGCGAGTGCTGGCTACAGCCGGCAAGGGAACATCTACGCCGGCGACACCATGAACAGCAACGGCGGCAGCAACCCGGACTACATCTCCAGCCTGTATGGCCATGAAACCAATGTCATGCAGCGCAACACCTATGACCTGACCCACCTGGGTGATTTCGCCTGGGGTTCCAGCAAGACCTCGCTGTCGTACCAGTACGTGCGCAATTGGCGCATGAACGAAGGCCTGGCCGGTGGACCAGAGGGTTCGATCAACGATTCGGGCGCTGACATGTCGCGTCTGCGCAACACCCGCCTTGCCAGTGAAGTCAGCCTGCCGTTCGCCATGGGCAGTACTGAACACGTCATGACCCTCGGGGGCGAATACCTTTACGAGTCGCTCAACGACCAGGGATCGTTCCGCGCGCAGAGCTTCGACCCGTCGGGCAACGGTGGTGACGTGATCGAAGGCTTCGATCGCAGCGAGACCAAGATGACGGCCAAGAGCTACGCGCTGTTCGCCGAAGACAATATCGTCATCGGCGATACCACCGTGACGCCCGGATTGCGCCTGGACCACCATGAGGAGTTCGGCGACAACCTCAGCCCCAGCCTGAACGTATCGCACAAGCTGACCGACGCGCTGACCGTCAAGGGCGGCATCGCCCGGGCCTACAAGACCCCGAACCTGTACCAGTACAACCCCAACTACCTGCTCTACAGCCGTGGCAACGGTTGCAGCGTCCAGCAGACCAACTCCGGTGGTTGCTACCTGCAGGGCAATGCCGACCTCGATCCGGAAACCAGCGTCAACAAGGAAATCGGCCTGCTGTACGACCGTGGCACCTGGCGTACCAGCGCGACCTACTTCCGCAACGACTACAAGAACAAGATCATCGGTGGCACCGACGTGATCTACGACATCAATGCCGGACGCCGCGTCACCCAGTGGGAAAACGCCGGCAAGGCCCTGGTCGAAGGCGTGGAAGGCAACTTCTTCATCGAGCTGACCCCGTCGCTGGACTGGAACACCAACCTCACCTGGATGCTCAAGAACGACAACCGCGACACCGGCGAGCCGCTCAGCGTGATCCCGGAATACACGGTCAACACCACCCTGGACTGGCGTGCCACCGAGCAGCTGTCGTTCCAGGTCGCCGGTACCTACTTCGGCAAGCAGAAGTCGCCGACCTACAACTACCGCACCCAGGAAGACTACAGCGAAGATGCCCAGCAGGACGTGGAAGCCTATGGCCTGGTCGATGTCAGTGCCGGCTACACGTTCAACGAGCACTACGACGTGCGCCTGGGCGTGAACAACGTCTTCGACAAGCAGATCTACCGCGGTGGCAACGCCAGCAGCTCGGGCGCCAACACCTACAACCAGCCAGGCCGCGCGGTGTTCGCCGCATTGAACATCTCGTTCTGACCTGGAGCAGGGTAACCGGCCGTCCTTGCCTGATCGCGCATCGATCGGGCGAGGGCGGCTTTTCTCGTATCGAGGATCGCACCGCAGGCAGAAGCGGCGCACCCAGGAGGAACCTCGGATGATCAAGACTGCACCCGCCTGGCTGGCCATCCTCTCGCGCAGCGCCGCGGCGCTGCTCGGTGGCTACCTGTTCACCTACATGGTCACGGCCTTCCTGGCGCGTGTGCTGCCTCTTTCGGCGAGCGATGCGGTGATCGTGTCGACGCTGCCGGCCTTCGTCTTCTATACCTGCGCGATCCTCTGGGCCTTCGCCAGTCGCGATGCGCTGCGTGCGTGGGCGCCGGTCCTGCTGGCGGCGCCGCTGGCGCTGGTGGTGTTCTGGCCTGCGGCGGGGGCAGCGTGAGATGAAGACCAAGACCTTCACCCAGTCGATGTCCTGGCTGCATACCTGGGCCGGGCTGATCTTCGGCTGGCTGCTGTATGCGATCTTCGTCACCGGCACCCTGGCGGTGTTCGACAAGGAGATCGACCACTGGATGCACCCGGAGATTCCCACCGCCGAGGTGGGCCAGGTACAGGCCCTGCAGCGCGCGCTCGACTACCTGCAGGTGCATGAGCCAAAGGCCGGCAACTGGGGTATCAGCCTGCCGACCGAGCGCTCGCCAGGCTTGCGCGTGTCCACGGGTGACCGACGACATGGCGGCGGCGTGCAGCTCGACCCGCAGACCGGCGAGGTGCTGGACGTGCGCGAGAGCGTGGGCGGCAACTTTTTCTTCCGCTTCCACTTCACCCTCAACCTGCCGCGCAACTGGGGTATCTGGGTGGTCGGCGCACTGGCAATGGTGATGCTGGCAGGCCTGGTGACCGGGATCGTCATCCACAAGAAGATCTTCAAGGAATTCTTCACCTTCAGGCCGGACAAGGGCCAGCGCTCCTGGCTGGACTTTCACAACGCCAGCGCGGTGCTGCTGCTGCCGTTCCACCTGATGATCACCTACACCGGGCTGGTGATCTTCATGCTGATCTACATTCCCGCAGCCGTCGACACCCTGTTCGAGGGCGATACCCGGGCCTACTTCCAGGCCCAGGGCAACGCCCGCGTGGAGCAACCACGCCAGGCACTCAAGCAGCCGGCCCAGCTGGTCGAGCTGGCGCCGCTGCTGGCCCAGGCCGAAGCGCGCCTGGGCGAGATCGGTGGCCTCAATGTGCGTAACCCGAACACGGCAGGGGCGCGGGTCGAGATTCGACCGGTGCTGGGCAACCGCATCGCCCTGACCAAGGGCCAGGCGATGGTCTTCGATGGTGTCAGCGGCGAGCTGCTCGGCGATGTGCCCGAGTTGCGACCGGCGCCGCTGACCCAGCGGGTGATGACCGGCCTGCACTTTGCCCAGTTCGGCGGCTACTTCATGCGCTGGTTGTACTTTGCCTGCGGATTGATCAGTTGCCTGATGATCGCCAGCGGCCTGGTGCTGTTCTGCGTCAAGCGCGGGCGCAAGTATGCCAGCGACAAGGCGGATGTGTCGGCGCGACGTTGGTACCGGGTAGCGCAGGTGTTCAACGTGGCGTTCGTCGCCGGGCTGCTGGTGGCCTGCATCGGCTTGCTGTGCGCCAGCCGTGGGTTGCCGGCGGACCTGGCCCACCGCGAGAGCTGGGAAGTAAGGGCATTCTTCGGCCTGTGGTCGCTGAGCCTGCTGCATGCCTGGGTGCGCCCGGCCAGACGTGCCTGGGTCGAGCAGCTCGGGTTGGCGGCGGTGCTCTGTGGTGGCCTTGGGTTGCTGGGGGCCTTCACCGAGATTGCCGACCGGATACGCATCGTCCTGGAACTGTGCAGCCTGGGCCTGGGGGTGTTGCTGGCCTTGGCGGCGTGGCGGTGTGCGGCGGCAGGGGATGAGCCGGCCAGCGTGCGCGTCGGCACCCGTACAGTGGAGGCCAGGTGATGGGGATGATGTTCATTGGAGGACTGCTGTTTGCCTACAGTGGGATGCTGGCGCTGTGCCAAGGACTGGAGCGGCACTACAAGCAGGTCTGGGGCAAGCCTTGCACCGTGTGGCAGCGGCGGCTGCTGCGGGCGGCGGGCTGGGCAGGGCTGGCGGCAAGCCTTGGGCTCTGCGTGGTGGCCTGGGGCTGGGCGATGGGCCCGGTGGGGTGGTTCGGGGCGATCTCGCTGGCGGGGCTGGTACTGGTGATGCTGCTGCCGTACCTGCCGCGCGTTGCCGTGTGGCTTGGCGCGGCGGCGGGGGTGTGGCTGCTCGCGCTGGCGATGTTCTGACTGCAGGCCTGGCGATGCCAGGCCGCTACGCCTCGTGATGCCGAGGCACGGTGAAGTGGAAGGCGCTGCCCTTGCCCGGTTCGCTCTGCGCGCTGATCACGCCGCCATGAGCCTTGATGATGCCCTGCGAAATGTACAGGCCCAGCCCGGTGCCATTGGGGTTGCCGTCGCGGGCGCACCAGTAGCGGTCGAACACATGCGGCAGCTGCTCGGCCGGGATGCCCTTGCCGGTGTCGCGCACGCTGAAGGCGATGTGCTTGCCATCGGCCACCGCGGTGACGCCCACCTTGCCTTCGGCGCTGGTGAACTTGATGGCGTTGCCGATCAGGTTCGACAGCACCTGGAACAACCGCTCGGGGTCGGCATGGATATGCAGGTCCGGCTCGGCATCGAAGGTCAGGGCGATCGACTTGTTGGCCGCCAGCGGAGTCAGCAGGGTACCGGCTTCCTCGAACATGTGGCTGACATCCAGCGGCTTGGGCGTGATGGCGTAGCGCCCGGCCTCGATCTTCGAGGTGTCGAGCAGGTCGTCGAGCAGCACGTTCATGCGGCTGGTGGCCTGCTGCATGGTGCTGATGGCCGAGGAGATGCGCCGCGAGGCGCTGGCGCCGTCGGCGCTGAAGGATTTCTGCAGCATGCCGCAGAGCATCGAGATGACGGTCATGGGGTTGCGCAGGTCGTGGGAAACCACCGCCACCAGCTCGTCGCGGGCACGCACGGCGGCCTGCTCCTTGAGTACCTGGTGGCTGAGGTCGATCTCCAGTGCCGAGCGGCGCAGGTCATTGGCGGCGAACAGGTCGCCGTGCTCCCACTTGCGCGAGATACCTTGCATCTCGACCTTCCAGATCTCGAACGAGGTGCGTGGTCGCAGGCGCAGGCCGGTCGCGGATTGCTCCAGCTGCAGCGGCTTGTCCGGGTCGCCGCTCCAGTTGAGCGTCTCCTTGACCTCGGGGCGGAACCAGAGGATGCCATTGGCCACTGGCTTGGGCAGGCTCAGGGCCAGTACCCCGCTGGCCAGCGCGCGGTATTCGGCCGCCGGCGGGTACTCTGCGGCGAGCGAGTCGCAGGCGTACACGGGCATGTCCTGGGACAGGATCCACTGGTGCAGCGCGTGGATCTGCCCGGGCGGCGGGCACAGGCCTGCGGTGCGCAGCTGGGTGTCCTCGATGATCGCGACGCCACTGGCACCGACCAGCTGCATGAGCCGCTGGGCCTGCCCGGCAAGGCCATCGAACACGGTGCCCGGGCTGTCCTGCATGGTTTGGCCGAGCCGGGCCAGGGTATCGAGCTTGGCGCTGCGCTGGGCTGCCAGCTGCAAGGCTTGCAGGGCGCTGATCTGCAGCGACAGCACCTGGCCGATGGTCTTGCAGGCACTGCGCAGGCTGCTGGGCACATGCAAGGGCTCGCGGTTGCCGCAGCTGATCAGGCCCCATAGCTTGCCCTCGCTGATCAGCGAGATGCTCATGGACGACAGCACGCCCATGTTCTGCATGTACTGGCAATGGATCGGCGAAACACTGCGCAGGGTGGCGAAGCTCAGGTCCAGCGGGGCGTTGCTGTCCGGGCGCATGGCCGGGACGATGGGCACCGGTTGATAGGCGGCATCGGGGATGATCCGCAGCCAGTTGCTCAAGTACAGCTTGCGCGCCTGCTCGGGGATGTCGGAAGCCGGGAAGTACAGGCCGTTGAACAGCTCCATGCCCGGGCTGGTTGCTTCGGCGACGACCTGGCCGTGGCCTTGTTCCTCGAAACGGTAGACCAGCACCCGGTCGTAGCCGGTAAGCGCCTGGACCTCGCGCACGCACAGCGCGTGCAGCTCGTCCAGGCTGCGCGCCGCCTGGAGCCGCTGCAGCAGGCGATTGAGGTGGGCGTGCGAATCGCTTCTGGGGCGTGCGAGGATTTCCATTTCGAAGATCAGCAAGCCCTGGTGACGGTGCAGGAAACCTTCGAAAGCCCGGCCGTTGGCCTTGAGGGCCAGGGGCTGCAGGGTCTCGTCGAGGTCCTGCTCGATCACCGTGCGCACCTGTTTCGCCAGGCGCGCGCCCAGCAGCGCCGTGAGCGACTTGCCCAGGGCTTGGTCGGCCTCGAGGCCCAGCAGGTGGCCAACGTTTGCGCTGATCTGGACGATGTCCAGGTTCGGCTCGCTGAGGGTCATCAGCACGCCATGGGGCTGGATCGCTCCGGGGTACTGGATCGGCTCGTCGGCGCAGTTGCTCAGCAGCTGCTCGAAAATAGCGTCGTCTGCTATCAAAGCAACACCTCCCGGCTCTCGAGCCAGCGCTCGAAGCGTGTGAATGTGTCGATGGCGGCCTGTGCCACGCGTTGCTGGTCCGCAGGCGAGGCGGGCGCGCGCTCGAGAAACTGCAGGAAACCGCGCCAGAGCGATCCGGTCTCGGGCCCATAGACATCCAGAAAGGCACCGCCATTGCCGGCACCGATGCCCAGTCGCTCGGCCATGGCCCGCTTGAGCACCTGTCCACCGAGGGTCGAGCCTTCCAGCACGTACATGATGCCGAGGGCCTGGGCCTGGTCAGTGACTTGGGGCAGGTCGGGGCACAGGGGCAGCGCATCGATCTGCGCATGCGTCAGCCCGAGGTTCTGCAGGTCGACGACCAGGGCAGAGGTCTTGGCCCGGCGCTGCAGGTCGAGGGCGGGCAGAAAGCCGGCCAGGGCCTGCTCGAGCGGTGCGTGGAAACCATAGTAGGCGCCGACCAGGCGCCGGTACGCAGGCGGGTCGAAGCGTTCGTCAAAGAAGGGCAGCCGCGCTTCCAGGGCCCTGTGGCAGGGGCCGGTGCCTTGGCGCAAGGCGGTGAGCAACGGGCAGGAGGATTTACCGGATGCAATGGGCATCATCAGGTACTCGCAGCAAGATGGTTGGAACGACGCACCTTGGTGCAGACAGAATTAGCGATTCATCCTACAGGAAAGGTCGGAAATTTCGCACGGGATCGGCGCAATTATTTGAGCAGGCCTTCATGGGTAGTGCTGGGCCAGGCTGGCTGGCATGGCAGCGCCTTAGAAGGCCAGCTTGTAGCCGATCAGCAGCAGCATCGCGGCCAGGCAAGGGCGCAGCAGGTTATCGGAAATGCGCCCGGTCAGGTGGCTGCCCAGGTAGATGCCCGGCAGCGAGCCCAGGAGCAGGTAGCCCAGCAGCGACCAATCCATGTTGCCCATGCTGGCATGGCCCAGGCCCGCGACCAGGGTCAGCGGCACGGCGTGGGCGATCTCGGTGCCCACCAGGCGCCGGGTGACCAGGAAGGGATAGAGCAGGAACAGCGCAACGGTGCCCAGGGCGCCGGCACCGATGGACGTCAGGGTGACCATCACGCCCAGGACCACACCGGTCAGTACGGTGAGCGTGTTCAGGGTACGGTCGCTGAGGTGGTAGTGATCGCCCGCGTGCCTGCTGGCGAACGCCTGCAGGCGCGACTTGAAGAGAATGGCCAGGGCCGTGAGGATCAGCACCACCGCCAGGCCTTGCTGGATCACCGCGTTGAGCGCCGAGGTGTCGGCATGCAAGGTGCTCAGGAACCACAGGGTCAGGGCCGCGGCGGGCACGCTGCCCATGCTCAGCAGACCGGTGATCTTCCAGTCGATGTTCTTGTTGCGACCATGGACCCAGACGCCACTGGCCTTGGTGATGGCCGCGTAGAGCAGATCGGTGCCGACGGCCGTGGCCGGGTGGATACCGAACCAGAGCAGGATCGGGGTCATCAGAGAACCGCCACCTACACCTGTCATGCCAACGATGAAACCTACAACCAGACCCGCAAGGGTGAAACCGAAAGAACCCACGTCCATACGCTTACTCGATGCCCAACATGCCCGTGATCGGATGCGTGCCAGCATAAAGGTTTTTTTATAGCGAAATAGACTAGTTCGTTATTAGGTTATAACCGCCTGCACGGCGATGAGGTCCGTGCAGGCGTGGCGGCGCAGGCGTCAGATCCTGAAGCTGCCCACCAGCTGTTTCAGGCGCCCGGCCTGCTGGCTCAGCGCATCGCAGTGGGCCAGGGTCTGGTTCAGGTGTTCGACGCCCTGCTGGTTGAGGGCATTGATCTGGCTGATGTCCATGTTCAGGCTCTCGACCACCGCCGTCTGCTCTTCGGTCGCGGCCGCCACCGACTGGTTCATGCCGTCGATCTCGCCAATGCGACGGGTCACGTTCGACAGGCGATCACCGGCCTGGTTGGCCACCTGCACGCTTTGCTCGCTGGACACCTGGCTGGCGTTCATGGTGTGCACCGCCTCGCGCGAGCCGACCTGCAGCGTGGTGATCATGCGGTGGATCTCCTCGGCCGACTCCTGGGTGCG
Organism: Pseudomonas sp.; assembly: GCA_029239415.1. The sequence continues at coordinate 11,459 of JAQZAY010000073.1, forward strand.
GTGGGCCAGGTTGCGCACCTCGTCCGCCACCACCGCGAAGCCGCGCCCGGCTTCACCGGCGCGGGCCGCTTCGATGGCGGCGTTGAGCGCCAGCAGGTTGGTCTGCTGGGAAATGCCCTTGATCACGTCGAGAATCTGGCCGATGTCGCCGGTGCTGGTGTTGAGGATCTCGATCTGCTGGCAGGACTCGCTGATCTTCTGCGACAGCGCCGCCATGCTGGCGATGGTCTGCTCGACCACCTGGCGGCCGTCGTTGGCCTGTTCGCTGGCGCCACTGGCGTGCTGCGAGGCGTCGGCGGCGTTGCGGGCGATCTCCTGGGTGGCGGCACCGAGCTGGTTGATGGCCGCCGCCACGCTGTTGGTGCGCATGCTCTGCTCTTCGGAGCCGGTGATCGAGGCGTTCGAGGCGCTCATGACACGTTCGGACAAGTCGTGTACCTGGCGGGTGACCGACGACACCTCGGTGATCGAAGTATGGATGCGCTCGACAAAGCGGTTGAACGAAGTGGCCAGTTCACCGAACTCGTCCTGGTTCTGCACCACCAGGCGCCGGGTCAGGTCGCCTTCGCCTTCGGCGATGTCCCGCATGGCGCGGCCCATGGTGGTCAGCGGGCGCATCAGCACCGGGATCAGCACGCCCAGCAGGACGAGGATGGCGGCCACGGCGATGAGCATGGCGATGATGGCCGAGGTACGGAACTCGGTGAGGGCGGCGTATGCCTTTTCCTTGTCGATCGACAGGCCGATGTACCACTGCGCCGACGGCAGGCCGCTGACCGGGGTAAAGGCGATGAGTCGCTCATGGCCGTCCAGGTTCGCCTCCTGCATGCCGGGCTCCATCCGCAGGTCGCTGCCGGGATAGATGTCCTTGAGGTTCTTCATGACCTGGCCCTTGTCGGGGCTGACGATCACCTGGCCGTCGCGGTCGGCGAGAAACGCCTGGCCGATGCCGCCGAAGTCCACGGCGTTGATGATCTCGACCAGGGTGTCCAGGCTGACATCACCGCCCACCACGCCGACCAGCTCGCCGCTGGTCTTGCTGTTGACCGGGGTGGCGATGGTCACCATCAGGCCGCCGACCGCCCCCTGGTAGGGGGCGGTGAGCAGGGTCTGGCGCGCTGCCGCGGCGGCGCCGTACCAGGGCCGCTGGCGCGGGTCGTAGCCTGCGGGCATGGCGGCATCCGGGCGCTGGGTGAACTGGCCGTTGGCCTGGCCCAGGTAGGTGAACAGGAAGTTGCGGGTGTAGGACGGCTGGTCGACCAGGCCGGCCAGGTTGTCGCCAGCGCCTTGCTGGGCAATGTCCTGGGCCAGGTTCTCGAGCACCAGAATGCGTCCGCTCATCCAGTTCTGCACGCTGCTGGCGGTCAGCGCGCCGGACTGGCGCACCGAGGACTGCAGGTTCTGCTCGAGGGAATTGCGTTGCAGGAAGTCGTTGTAGAGCGTGAACAGGGCGAAGGCCAGGGCGACCACGCCGCAGGCGCTCAGGAGAATCTTGTGGCGGAACTTGAGGTTCATGTTTCGAAGACCTTGAGCCTTGCTGGGGGAGAGGAGGCCACGCGCTCGTGACGCCGTGACGGTCCTGTTGCTACGGATATCGGCAATGACTGACAAAGGTGTAAGCCGCAAGCGACTTTGCCTGTGCGATTTCGACAGACGGCATTCTCCTGAGCCGGTTCAGGGGGCCTGGGCCGGTACCCGGATGACCGGTGGCTCGCGGCGACCGACCGTGGGCACCGGACCGCGCAGCAGGCTGTCCTCGATCTGCCCGGAGAGGTAGTAGACCCCGGACATCGCACCGCTCTGGCGGTTTTCCATCAGTCCTTGCCACTCTTCGTTCAAGGCCACGTTGAGGATCACCCGCAGCTGCTCGACCATTTCCGGGTGCTGGCGATCGTGGGTGATGATGCCGTAGCCTGCCGCCGCCAGCGAAATCAGCGTACCGGCCGCCTTGCCCACCGCCGCGGCCACGGCGCTGGCGACGCCGCGCGGGGCCAGCGTGGCGCCGAGCTTCTCGCTGGCGCGGGTGGCCACCGATGACAGGCCGACCTGGGTCTGCCCAGGCTCCTTGCTGGCCTGCTCGTGCAGGTGCTGGCGCAGCGCGCTGTAGGCGGGCAGCTGCTGCAGGGGCCGTGTGCGCAGCAACTGGTAGAGGGTGGCGTCGCGCGCGGCCGGCGGGCCCAGGGCGATCGCGGGGATGCGGTTGAGGCGCTGGCTGAACTGTTCGGGCGCAGCCCGGTAGCGGCTGATGATGGCGGGCAGTTGCTGGCCGAGCAACTGCAGGTACAACTCGGTAGCGCGGTCGCGAATGCCTTCGGGGTTGATTTCCCGGGCCACCGGCTCGATCACCCGATCGACATATTGCGCTTGCAGGTAGAGCGCCAGGCGTTTTTCGGCCGGTTCCCGGCCTTCGCCGCTGTCCATCCGGTACCAGGCGACCTTGAGGGTCAGCCACTGTTGGGTCCAGTAGCCGGTGAACCAGGGGATGAAGTCGCTTTCGGTGCGCTGTTGCACGCGCTCCTTCCATACGCGCATCGAGCGGCGGGCATAGTCGTTGGCCGACCCCGTGGCGCCCAGCGAGGCCTGTACCAGTTCCCGGTCGATCTGCTGCCAGGCGGCAGGCGAGAGAATCACCGGCGGCGGCGCAGCGGTGCGCGGCTTGCCCGCGCAGCCGGCCAATCCCAGGAGCAGGCAGAGCAGGAGCGAGGCGAGCAGCTTCACGAGCGTGGTCCCCCTGTGCTTGGACCGGGGCGGTATATGAGTATAGGTCCGGGTGCACTGGCTGTGTCGCCAGAGGTCTGCTCGTGGCACACCTGCGAACAGACTCCAGT